>CADCQP010000247.1 GCA_902803535.1 uncultured Bacteroidia bacterium
TCATATGCGGAGTTGTTGGCGTCGGTTATCGGGGTGAATGCGACGATGTTGTCATTGGACATGCGGCAGACCGGTGTCAGGTACTGCGGCCACTTGTACATCTGGGTGTAATCGTCAGGGAATTCGAACGGGAGCTCGATGGTAGCCTTGGTGATAATGGCCTTCTTCGGGTCTCCGTGGGGAGATATGGCCTCCTCGCATATCCGCTTGAGTTCCTTCGCGGTGATCACCGGCTTCAGTCCGCCTCCGCCTTCGACCATCAGTTTGTCGGAAACCGGGCCGGAGAGGGAGCCGGATTCCTGGGCGTTGATGTTGAAGCAATACTGCTCGAAGGTGACGGAGCCGAGGTTGCTGATAGTGACCAGGGAGTCCAGGTTGGTGAACTCCGGAGGGCTGAAGTAGAACATGAAGGAGGTGTCCACCTGCCTGCCGTTGTAGGTTGACCTCAGGTTCAGGATGGCGGAGCTGCCGGTCACGTGCATGTAGTTCTTGTTGAAGGCCATGCCCAGGTCGAAGAAGTTGAACCTTCCTCCGTTCCCGTCCGGCTCTTCGCATGTGATGTAGATGCCGGGGAACTTCTTGAGATAGTGGCTGAGGGAGTCTTCGAGGTCCGCCTGTGTGATGGAAAGGTACCGCTTTCCGAATTCCTCCGTAAAGTCGAAGCTCAGGGAGTCCACCCCGTCGATGACCGGGATACCCTTGGTGATGAGTTTCGGGGTGTACTTGAGGTCCTTGGTGTTGATGTTGTAGTCCGGATATCCGGCCCTTTCGTCAAGGGCATAGACATAGACTTTCTGGAGGATGTTTTCCTGTCCTTTCTCCGCAACCGAGATGGTGTCGAGGGCTGCCGAGAAGTGGAAGGACTTGAACTGCGGGTTGGTCCCGAAGTCCATCGTGTCGCGCACCGGGACGAGGGAGAGGGCGCAGGACCTGGTGGAAAGGCCGTACTGCTCATCCCTGATCGCTCCGACTCCGATCCTGGTGCGGCTGTAGCCTGACAGGCTGTCAGCCAGCTGGTTGTCGATGGCGGTTATGGGGATGTCTGCAGTATAGACGTCGTAGAGCTGGCTGGTAGTGATGTAGTTGCCACCCAGGGTATCATCTGTCTGGATACATGAAAAGCAGCACAACAGCATGCCTGTGGCGATGAGCAGAGTGCCGCTTTTAGATTTCAGGAAACCGAAGAAGTTCATCTATTGTGATAACTTATCGTAAAATTCATTGTAGTCCCCGATGTATTTCCCGCTGGCGAATGCTTCTTCATCGTATCCAAGCACGGGAACGCCGAGGGACCGGGCGTATTCTTCAAGGTCACCAGGAAGGCTGGGGCTTCCGAAAATGATCCCGTCAGAGTACTGTGCTGCAGTTTTAGCAAGATTTATGCCATCAGGGGCTTCCAGCAAGGGCATGGAGTCCACCCCAGCACCTTCATATGCAACTATTTCCCTGAGGTCGGGGGAGAATTTCTCATCCCCGATTTCGTCATAGAGTGAGAGCACGGTCTTGCATTCCGAGAATATGGGGTCGGTGTGATAGACCTTCTTCAGGTAGAGGGGGATGAAGTGCGATATCCAGCCGTGGACGTGGATGATGTCCGGGGCCCAGCGCAGTTTCTTGACCGTTTCGAGCACTCCGCGCGCGAAGAATGCGGCCCTCTCCCCGTTGTCGGCGAAGAACTTGCCTTCTGCGTCGCGGTAGATCTGCTTGCGGGTGAAGTAATCGTCGTTGTCTATGAAATAGACCTGCATCCTGGCCTCGGACAGGGATGCCACCTTGATGACTAGGGGCCTGTCCACATCTCCGAGGATGATGTTCATCCCGGAAAGGCGTATTACTTCGTGGAGCTGGCGCTGGCGTTCGTTGACGCAGCCGTAACGAGGCATGAACGAACGGATCTCCCGTCCTTTCTCCTGCGTTCCGGGAGGAAGCTTCCTGCCGATCATTGAAATAGCGGACTCTGGTACATAGGGGTAAATCTCAGAGTTGACGAACAGTATCTTTTTTTTGTTTGCTCCCATAGTGCACGGCCTTTAGAGTTACAAAGTTAAGAA
>CADCQP010000248.1 GCA_902803535.1 uncultured Bacteroidia bacterium
GCCGCCGTCACCATACTGGGAATGGTTTGGCTGGCATTGTCCCCGATCAATGAAAACAGGGTTGATAACCCTGACATCTCTTTCGCGCGGACCTTCTCCCTCCTGAAAGACAATTACATAGTCCTGTTCTTCATAGGCATCCTCGTCCTGGTGGGAGTCGATGTCGGAATGGGCGTAACCTTCCCCAAGCTCCTTCAGGAAAGATGCGGCCTTCCCCTTGAAAAGGCCGGGATGGGCAACAGTGTCTATTTCCTGGCAAGGACCATCGGTGCTTTCCTGGGCGGCCTGGTCCTGCTGAAATACCCTGCCGGGAAGTTCTTCAAAGGCAGTGTCCTCCTTGCCCTGGCAGGGCTTCTCGGACTCATCGTCGCCAAAGGCCTGGTCTCGATCCTCATCCTGGTCGCACTGTTCGGCCTCGGCTACTCCAACCTGTTCTCGATAGTGTTCTCGACTTCGATGCTCAGGGTGCCCGAAAAGACCAACGAAGTGTCCGCACTGCTGATCGTAGGTGTGTGCGGAGGAGGAGTGATAACTCCCCTTCTCGGAGTCATAACCGATGCTTCCGGCAACCAGGCATCAGCCATCATCGCCCTTACGGCGGCATGGCTTTTCATGGTTTTCCTCATCCAGAAGATACGCAGCGCAAGACCTGAAGAACAATAGACGACAGCATCATGGAAAACAAACGCTTGATTGGAGTGGATATCGGCGGCACCAAGTGCGCCGTGACCATTGGATTGTTGAAAGGTGAAGACATACTCATCCTGGACAAGGAAGGATTCCCCACAACCGATGTAAACAGCACGATACAAGGCATAAAGGACACCATCCGCACAGTCCTTGAAAGGAACGGGATCCAAAAAGAAAACATTGCAGCCATGGGGATAAGCTGCGGGGGCCCGCTGGACAGCAGGAAAGGAGTGATCCTCTCGCCGCCCAACCTCCCCGGATGGGACAATATCCCGATTGTAAAGATACTCTCAGAGGAATTCGGAATAAAGGCCGCGGTCCATAACGACGCCAACGCCTGCGCCCTCGCCGAGTGGAAATTCGGAGCGGGGAAAGGCACCTCTAACATGGTGTTCATGACCTTCGGCACCGGGCTCGGAGCAGGGCTCATCCTGGGCGGGAAGCTCTACACCGGAACCAACGACAACGCGGGAGAATTGGGGCATATGCGCCTTGCAGAATACGGTCCTGTCGGCTACGGGAAGGCCGGTTCTTTCGAAGGCTTCTGCAGCGGCGGAGGGATCAGGCAGCTGGCCCAGTCAATGGTCAGGGAAAAACTCCAGATGGGTCAGCAGGTTCCCTGGTGTCCGGACGGCGACCTGGAGAAGATAACCGCCAAGACCGTCGCCCAGGCCGCCCGGTCAGGGGATCCGCTGGCCTGCGAAATCTATCGCATCTCCGCAAGACAGCTGGGCAAAGGGCTTTCCATTATCATCGACATCCTCAACCCCGAGAAGATCGTCATCGGAAGCATATATGCCCGTAACGAGGACATATTCAAGCCCCTGATGGAAGAAGTCATTGAAAAAGAGGCGCTTCCTCTCGCAAGAGAAGTCTGCGAGGTGGTCCCGGCCGCCCTCGGCGAATCCATAGGAGACTATGCGGCGCTTTCGATAGCCGCTGACATAATGTGACCCAACGTGAAGATATGAAAAGAATCCTCCTCAGCATATGCGCAATCGTCCTTGCAGGCACCTGCACTTTTGCGGGCAATGTCTGGCCTGATGGCTCCAAAATGGAAAAATGGTTCACCTCCAAGCCGACAGTACCCTCCGGACAGCAGGCCGTGCGTTTCGTGATTACGGACTATGGAGTGGCCACCGACAGTACCCTCTTGCAGACCGAGGCTATCCAGAAGGTCATCGACCTGGCTTCTGGACAGGGTGGCGGAACCATCGTAATCCCCAAGGGAACCTTCCTCACCAGCTCCCTGTTCTTCAAAAGCAAGACACATCTCCTCCTGGAAAAAGGTGCCGTCCTGAAGGGAAGCGATGACGTTTCGGACTACGCTGTCGTACCTGTCCACATCGAGGGCGTGATCCAGAATTACATCGCGGCACTGATCAATGCATATGAATGCGACGGCTTCTCCATCAGGGGAGAAGGCGCAATCGACGGCAACGGCCTGCGGTTCTGGCGCGACTTCTGGACCCGCCGCAAGGTCAATCCCAAATGCACCAACCTGGAAGCCCTCCGCCCGCGCCTGTTCTACGCTGCGAACAGCAAAAACGTCCTGCTGGAGGGAGTGACGCTGCGCAATCCCGGATTCTGGACCACCCATTTCTACAAATGCGATTACGTACGCGTAAAGGACATAGTGATATATGCACCCCAGAAGCCGGTTCCGGCTCCATCCTCCGACGGAGTGGACATCGACGGCTGCAACAATTTCCAC
>CADCQP010000249.1 GCA_902803535.1 uncultured Bacteroidia bacterium
GAGCCGCAAATGTCCCGACACAGCTGTGCCTGACCGGTCGTCATGGATCATATACATTCCTTTCGAGAGCTGCGACTATCGCCTGGGCGGGTCCATATTCTCTTCTGCGACAGGCATTTCCGGAGAGATAGCCCCCGAAATTGACGATCCGGATTACTTCATAGACTGCTATGAGGTCGTCAGGGAACTGGTCGAAGACGGGATCGTGATGGCGGGCAGGACCGTCTCGGACGGAGGACTGCTCCGCGCCCTGGATTCTTTCCTGGGCAGCGGGCCGGGCATGGACTGCGACCTGTCTGACATCAGCAGGGCTTCCGGAGAACAGTCCCTCTGCCACATACTGTTCTCCGAAGTCCCCGGAGTGGTCATACAGATCAACGACAACGACTTTGACTACCTGGATGCGGAACTCCTGCTCCAGGACGTCGCATATTATACGCTAGGGCATCCTGACCGTGACCGGGAAGGAGCACACGTCCGCATGGACGGGCGCCCCCTCATCTCCGGGATCCTGGAGGCCTTGCTCAGAAGTGAAACATCTGAAGGTGAAGACTGAGATGACAACCAAACCTCAATCCCGCATCAAGGCGGAAAAATACGCCAACGTCCCCTCCAAGGGGAAGTCCAAGACTCCGAAGATCTTTGTCCTGGACACCAACATCATCCTGCACGATTACAAGTCGATCCGCAATTTCCAGGACAATGACCTGGTGATTCCGATCGCCGTAGTCGAGGAACTGGACAAGTTCAAGAAAGGGAACGATGCGCTCAGCTACAACGCCCGCGGTTTCATGAGGGAAATCGACAGGATCATCGAAGGCAAGGACTTCGAAGGCAGGGGCATCCAGATCGGAGCAGGGATGGGCTTCATCAAGATCGAGCCCAACCATCCCTTCCCGGACGGGATGAAAGACATGTTCGTCGATGACATTCCGGACCACCGGATCCTGGCCACCGCCATATGGGTAAGGGATACCAATCCGGGCCGGAAGACAGCCCTGGTGACAAAGGACATCAATCTCAGGCTCAAGGCCAAGGCCGCGGGGATGGAGGTCCAGGACTACCTGACCGACCGCGTGGAAGAGAAGAAGGTGGAGAACCGTGAAAGGGAGGTCCAGTTCCTCGACGACATCACAGTGAACCAGGTACGCGAGGTACTGTACGGGCCGGAGAACTCGACTCCATGGGAAGGGCTCACCCCCGAAAGGCCGGATGCCAACCAGCTCTTCAAATTCAGGGACTCCAACAGGGATGTGCACTGCGCACGCTTCGATGCCGACAGGGACCGCGTCGTACTGGTCAGGAGCAAAGAAGCATATGGCATACGTCCACGTAACGATGAGCAGATTTTCGCCCTTGACGCATGCCTGAACCCGAAGATAAAACTTGTCGCAATGACAGGAGGAGCGGGCACCGGAAAGACCCTCCTCGCAATTGCAGCAGCCCTGGAGCAGGAAAAGGATTTCGACGAGATCATCATCACCAGGCCCGCAGTGGTGCTCGGCAACCAGGACATAGGTTTCCTGCCTGGAGACCAGAACAAGAAGATGTCTCCCTACATGCAGCCCATAATGGACAACATAGGCGTGATAAAGAGCCAGTTCCGTCCATCCAGCAGGGAGGCCCTCAAGATAGATTCCTTCATCAATGACGGGAAGATCATCATAGAACCCCTGGCGTTCATCAGGGGGCGCAGCCTGGGCAAGGCGTTCTTCATAATCGATGAAGCCCAGAACCTTACGCCCCACGAAGTCAAGACAATCATCACCAGGGCAGGAGAAGGTACCAAGCTCGTCTTTACCGGCGACATCTTCCAGATCGACCAGCCTTACCTGGACCAGTGGTCCAACGGTCTGACCCACCTGGGAGAGAAAATGGGCGGCCAGAAATTGTTCGAGCACATATTCCTTCGCAAGGGCGAAAGGAGCCAGCTTTCGGAACTGGCATCTAAACTTCTATGAAATAGTTTAAGAATTTAGTATTTTTGCAGTTTGATTTAATATTACATTATCGAGTTACAACATGTTCGAAGAAAAGAAAAGGGTCTATCGCTTCGGAGGAAAGACAGCCGAAGGTAACGGCCAGATGCGGGAATTGCTCGGAGGTAAAGGTGCGAACCTCGCCGAAATGAGCCGCCTGGGGATGCCTGTCCCCGCAGGATTTACAATCACAACTGAATGCTGCACTGAGTATTACGCTCTTGGTGGAGACTACACCAATGAGCTCAAGAAAGATGTCGCCAAGGCTCTTGCCGCCACTGAGAAACTGATGGGCAAGAGATTCGGTGATCCCAAAGACCCCCTTCTGGTCAGCTGCCGCTCTGGAGCCCGGAGCTCCATGCCCGGAATGATGGACACCATCCTTAACATAGGACTCTGCTCCGCCACGATTCCCGGCCTCATCGAGAAGACCGGTAATCCCAGGTTCGTCTATGACGCCTACCGCCGCCTGATCATGATGTACTCGGATGTCGTCATGGAGAAAGCCGAAGGCATTGAACCTGAGGACGGACAGGGAATCCGCCAGCAGCTGGACAGGATCATGTCCGAGCTCAAGGAGAAGAAGGGCTACAAATCCGACACTGACATCACTGCCGAGGAACTTAAGGACCTGGCAGAGCAGTTCAAGGAGAGGATCAAGGCCGTCCTCGGCGTGGAATTCCCGGACAACGCCAATGCCCAGCTCTGGGGCTCGATCGGAGGCGTGTTCAAGTCCTGGAACGGAAAAAGGGCCATCGCCTACAGGAGGATCGAGAAGATTCCCGATGACTGGGGCACAGCAGTGAACGTCCAGTCAATGGTCTTCGGAAACATGGGAGACACCTCTGCTACCGGAGTAGCCTTCTCCCGCAACCCTGCAAACGGAGACAACCACTTCTACGGTGAATGGCTCATCAACGCCCAGGGTGAGGACGTCGTTGCAGGA
>CADCQP010000250.1 GCA_902803535.1 uncultured Bacteroidia bacterium
GGAATTCCTGTACTCGCTGGGAGTCATTCCCGTATGTGCCTTGAAGAATTTGTAGAAGACGCTCTGGTTCGGGAAATTCAGCCTGTAAACTATTTCCTTGATGTTGGAACCGGAATACTTCAGCAGGTTCTTGGCCTCGAGGATGACAAAAGCATCTATCCAGTCCGGACCGGAACGCCCGCTCACCTGCTTGACCAGCTTTGAGAGATACTTTGGAGTAAGGTTGAGCTTCTGGGCGTAGAAACCCATGCCCCGCTGGGATCCATGATACTCCGTGACCAGGTCCAGGAAGTTCCTGAACACCCTGTGTGCACGAGTGGAGTCCCCCGTGATCACATCCACCCTTGCAACTGCCAGTTTGTCAGTCCAGAGCGAAGCAATAAGATAGAATATCGATGACAGCAGGGACCCCATGATGTCCTTCTTGTGGACCAGGTTCCTGCCCAGTACTTCATGGATCGTATCCAGGTACCTGGCAAGGATCTGGATGTCGGACTCAGACAGTTCAACATATGGATGATTCAGGATGGAATGGCTCTCTACCACCAGTTTGTTGAAATCGAAGTGGATGTTGCCTACATAGTCCTTGGAAAGCGCAACGACAACCACCCTGGTGTCCACCATTTCTTCTGTGTCCCTGATGCTGTCATAAATCCTTATGATATTGCCGGGAGTAAAGAAAATCATGGCATTGCCGGAAACATCGTAATGATTGAGGTCGATATCCACGCCAAGCCCGACCTTGGCTGATACCACGAACATGGCCATGTAGCCGTCGAACCGGAAAGGATACTGGAAGGCAGTGTGCTTCTCGGAATACTGTATCTCAGCAACGAAAAAATCATCACCTAACCCCGAGGAATCCGCGAAAGAAAGCGAGGATCTCAGTTCCGGTATGCTGACGTAATGCAAAGAATTCTCCATTTAGAACATTTTAATTGAACGTCACAAAAATAAGAAAAGTTTTTCTATTATCGCAATTTTTCGCAAATTTCTACCTTTAGACATTAAATAGATGAAATATGCTAACTTTTATGCGAATTAATGGCAATCTCTTTGCAGTGGGAGACAAGCGAAAACAAAGCTGACAGAATTAGACTTTATGACAATAATACTACAACATATGATTTCAAAGAGATTCATTATTCCGCTCCTGGTTCTCTCCCTGATGCCCCTGCGCGCAGGAGCACAGCGCACCCTGACACTCGAGCAGTGCAGGCAGATGGCGATACAGGAAGACGAAAACCTCAAACAGGCCAGGACAAAGTACGAAATGGCAGGGTACGACAAAAAGATAGCCCTGGCGAATTACTTCCCGAACATCAGCGCAACCGGCGCCTACATGTACAACAGCCACGACATCTCGCTCATCAGCGACGAATCCTCGATGAAGCTGCAGAACCTGGGGACAGCCATGTCGACCCAGCTTGGGACAGCGATGCAGAATTTCCAGCAGGGACTCACCCAGGCCATAATGTCAAACCCGGCAGCAGCTATGGAATTCGCATCCAGCCCGATGTGGCAGACCGTTGCGACGGCGATTTCATCCCTCTCCGCTGATGAAATGGCAGCCGCGGTGAATTCGCTTGGCACCAAGCTGGACGACGCTCTCCATCTGGACATCACAAATGTCTATCTGGCAGGCGTTTCCCTCCAGCAGCCGGTATTCATGGGAGGAAAGATAATAGCCGCCAACAAGATCGCGGCCCTCGCACAGGAACTCCAGCGCTCCCAATACGACCAGAAATACGAAGAGACCCTTGTGACACTTGACCAGAATTACTGGCAGGTTGTGTCACTGGCCAACAAACTCAAGCTCGCCGAGGCATATGCGGACCTCCTCCATGACATGGAGCGCAACGTGCGCATATCCATAAATGAGGGTGTCGCAACCGAATCAGACGGCCTCCAGATCAAGGTTAAGGCCAACGAAGCAGACATGCTCAAGACCCGTGCGCAGAACGGACTCACCCTTTCCAAGATGCTGCTCTGCAAGCAGATCGGCCTCGACCTGAACTCCGAGATCACTCTCGCAGACGAAAAACTCGACAAGATCCCGGCCCCGCAGATGGTTCCCGAAAAAGACATGGAAAGCATCTATTCTGACCGCCCTGAGACAAGGAGCCTGGACCTGGCATCCCAGATATATGAGAAAAAAGTGGATGTCGCCAGGGCTGACATGCTGCCCCAGGTCGCCATCATGGCGAATTACATATGGACCAATCCCAACTCGGTGAACGGATTCCAGAACAAGTTCGGCGGAATGTTCAGCGCAGGTGTAATGCTCAAGGTCCCGATCTTCCACGGTTTCGAGGCACTCCAGAAGACCAGGAAGGCCAAGGCAGAGGCGACTCTCTACCAGAGCCAGCTCGACGACGCGAAGGACCTCATCAACCTTCAGGTGACACAGCTGCGCAAGCAGCAGGGTGAAGCATATGAGAAACTCCACATGGCAGAAAGCAACCTCGAGAACGCCGAAGAGAACCTTCGCAAGGCGACCATAGGATTCAATGAAGGAGTGGTGGAGACCCTCGTGACCCTGCAGGCCCAGACCGCATGGCTCCAGGCACAGTCGGAATACATCGATGCCGGAATCGAGCTCCAGATGAACAACGTCAACCTGATGAAGGCTGAAGGGAACTATACCTCCGACCTCGACCAGGCAACAAAGTAGAATCATAAAAAAGTAAAACAATATGTCAGAGAAAAAACAAAACTACAATCTGGTCATCGGCGTAATCGCCCTGCTGAGCATCATCGTGCTCATCGCACTCATCGGTTATTTCGTATCCAAGCCGAAGCCGCTGGTAATCCAGGGTGAGGCCGAGGCCTCAGAGTACCGCGTCTCAGGGAAGGTTCCCGGACGTATAGAAGAACTTTATGTAAAAGAAGGCCAGATGGTCCGCAAAGGCGACACCATCGCCTTCATAGACTCCCCCGAAGTAAGGGCCAAGATGGCCCAGGCACAGGGCGCAGTCAAGTCAGCCGAGGCACAGAACCTCAAAGCCCGCAACGGAGCCCGCAAGGAGCAGATCCAGGGAGCATATGAGCTCTGGCAGCAGGCACAGGTCCAGGAGGACGTCATGCGCAAATCCTTCGAAAGGGTGAAGAACCTCTATGACCAGAAGGTCATCTCCGCCCAGAAATACGACGAAACCAAGGCCAAGTACGATGCATCGGTAGCCCAGACGAAGGCAGCCAAGAGCCAGTACGACATGGCAGTCGAAGGAGCCAGGGCAGAAGACCGCATGGCAGCCCAGGGCCTGGTTGACAGGGCAAGGGGCGCGATGCAGGAAGTTGAAGGCTACATGGAAGAGCTGTACCTGACATCCCCTTCAGACGGAATCGTTTCCGAAGTCTATCCCAAGGTAGGGGAACTGGTCGGGACCGGTTCGCCGGTTGTCTCGGTGACTGACCTGTCGGATGCCTGGTTCACTTTCAACGTCCGCGAAGACTACCTCCACGGCCTTTCACAGGGTGACGAGATCACTGTCAGCGTTCCCGCCCTTGACGGTGCAGAAGTCACAGCTTCCGTCAGCTACATCGCCGTACGCGAATCCTATGCGACCTGGAAAGCCACGAAGGAAACCGGCATGTACGATGCCAAGACATTTGAAGTAAGGGCCGTTCCCAATGCTGAAGTCAAGGGACTGCGCCCGGGAATGACCGCAATTGTAAAGGCCACAAAGAAGAAATAACCCATGGCTGTATGGAATTACATATGGGCAGTAATCCGACGCGAATTCCGCATCATACAGGAGCATCCGATCTACATATTCGGCTCCGTGGGAGTGATGCTGGTCTGCGCCCTGTTCTACTTCACCTTCTTTAAGGAAGGCCTCCCGCAGGACCTGCCCATAGGAGTGGTCGACAATGACAACTCCTCGGTTTCCAGGAACTTCCGCCGACAGCTCGACGCCACGCAGCTTGGCAAGGTAATCGAATTCAGCGATTTCTCCCAGGCCAGGCTCCAGATGCAGAAAGGGAAGATCGCAGGATTCTGCGTGATCCCCAAGAACATGTACTCCGACCTGCTCGCCAACCGCCAGCCCTCCATCACTTTCTACGTGAACGGGCTTTACTTCGTAAGCGGGGCGCTGGCCTACAAGGACCTCCTCACCATGGTGAACCTCACCAACGGAGCGGTACAGAGGGAGGTGCTCAGGGCCAGGGGCGTACCTGAGAACCAGATCATGGGACTCATACGTCCGATCGACATAGACACGCACCAGATAGGTAACGTCTACACCAATTACGGTTATTACCTGTCCAACATAATGATTCCGGGCACACTGGAACTGGTGATCATCATCATGGTCATCTACACCCTGGGAATGGAACTAAAATACGAGACTTCCAGGCATCTGGTAAAGACGGCCGGAGGATCCATCTTCAACGTGCTTCACGGAAAACTGGCAATCTATACGGTACTGTTCTCTGCGATCGGGCTGCTCCTGATCCTGGCAATGTATGACTGGCTGGATTTCCCGATGGAAGGCTCGATCTGGAACATGTTCCTGGCAGTAATCTTGCTGGTGCTAGCCAGCGAAGCCGTGGCAGTGTTCATCTTCGGATGCCTGCCCGTACCGCGCCTGGCCCTCTCGATAGGAGCCCTCTACAGCGTACTTGGATTCTCGCTTTCCGGCTTCACCCTGCCCCTTGAGGCCATGGTCCCCTGGATCAGGGGACTTGCAGAAGCATTCCCGCTGAGGCACTATTACCTCTTCTACGTCCAGGAAGACATCTTCGGAGCCGGATTCGCGGGCTGGTGGCAGGAAGCGATACATATGCTCCTGTTCCTCTTCGTCCCGCTGGTGGTGCTGCCCAGGCTCAAAGGAGCGTTCATTAACCAGAATTTCCCGAAGGAGTAAAAGATGAAAGAGAGAAAGACATTTTTCGGGCAATGGCTCCAGGATTTCTGGGGCATATGCACATATGAACTCCGCCAGATCTTCACTGACTGGGGCGTAATGCTGATATTCTTCGTGGCAGGACTGGCATATCCGCTTCTGTACAACGTAATCTACATGCGCGGAGTGCTCAACGACACCCC
>CADCQP010000251.1 GCA_902803535.1 uncultured Bacteroidia bacterium
CCTGCCGTAGTCTTAGCGATAAGAGGATTGGGAGCCGTTCCAAGAGCCATGATCACAGTCTCCACAGGAATCTCGAACTCACTTCCGGGAACCGGGACAGGACTGCGGCGGCCGCTTTCATCCGGCTCACCAAGCTCCATGCGGATGCATTTCATAGCCCGGACCCTGCCGTTCTCGTCACCGAGTATCTCGACCGGATTGGTGAGCATCCTGAACACTATCCCCTCTTCCTTGGCATGATGTACCTCCTCCTTGCGGGCAGGCAGTTCCACCTCCGTACGACGGTAAACCACAGTTGTTTCCGCACCAAGACGAAGAGCAGTACGGGCAGCGTCCATGGCCACATTCCCGCCGCCGACCACACAGACGCTTGCGCCGGCATGGATCGGGGTCAGGTAATCATCGCGGAAAGCCTTCATGAGGTTGTTGCGGGTCAGGAATTCATTTGCCGAGAAAACGCCGTTGAGATTCTCTCCGGGGATTCCCATGAATCTGGGAAGGCCGGCACCGGTACCGACGAACACCGCCTCGAAGCCTTCCTGGTCGAAGAGCTGGTCGATGGTGACGGTCCGTCCTACTATGACATCGCATTCAATCTTGACTCCGAGGGCTCTCACGGAATCGACTTCACGCTTGAGTACCGTGTCCTTGGGGAGCCTGAACTCCGGAATGCCGTACTCGAGGACTCCGCCGGGTTTGTGCAGGGCCTCGAATATCGTAACGTCGTACCCAGCCTTCGCAAGGTCGGCGGCACAGGCCAGTCCGGCAGGACCGCTGCCGATGATGGCAACCTTCTTTCCTGAAACGGCATTCTCTGCCGGGGTGGATGCGGCCCCGGTACCAGCAGCATGGTCAGCAACGAAACGCTCAAGCTTGCCGATAGCCACCGGTTCGCCCTTCACACCGAGGATACAGTTCCCCTCGCACTGGCTCTCCTGCGGGCAGACACGTCCGCAGACGGCAGGCAGGGACGAGTCCTCTGCGATCTTGGCCGCGGCACCGGCAAAGTCCCCCTGCGCAACCAAGGCTATGAAATCCGGGATCTTCACATTAACCGGACAGCCCTGGACACAACGGGGATTCTTGCAATGAAGGCAACGGGAGGCCTCCAGCATGGCCTCAGAGGCATCATAACCGTAACAAACCTCTTCGAAATTGTGTGCACGGACCTTTGGATCCTGCTCGCGCACCGGTACCCTGGGAATCTTATTTGCCATTTGCAGCAGCCTCCTCCTGCTTGTATTGTCCGTTACGTCTCATCGCCTCATCGAAATCCACCAGGGTTCCGTCGAACTCCGGACCATCGACACAGGCGAACTTTGTCTTTCCGCCGACCGTGAGCCTGCAGGCCCCGCACATCCCGGTCCCGTCCACCATGAGGGTGTTCATGCTCACCATGATAGGGATACCGAGCTTCTTGCAGGTCAGCGTCGAGAACTTCATCATGATCATGGGGCCGATGGCAACCGCATTCGTGTAGGTCTTGCCCTCGGCGTAAAGAGCCTCCAGACGGGCCGTTCCGACGCCCTTGAAGCCATATGAGCCGTCATCAGTACATATGTACAGGTTGTCGCACGCCCCCTTGAATTCCTCTTCGTAGATGATAAGGTCCTTGTTCCTGGCACCGACTATGACATCCACCGCTACTCCGCGCTCATGAAGCCATTTCGCCTGCGGATAAACCGGAGCGGTACCGAGGCCTCCGCCGATGAAGACATAACGCTTTCCGGCGAGTTCTTCGGGAGTCATATGCACGAAATCGGATGCATTTCCCAAGGGACCGACCACATCGGCGAAGCAATCTCCCTCGCCATAGTCCGAAACCATCTTGCGGGTAGAGGCCCCAATGGGCTGGATTACTATTACGACAGTGCCCGCTTCGCGGTCATAATCGCTGATCGTAAGCGGGATCCGCTCCCCCTTCTCATCAGTCCTCACTATTAGGAACTGCCCCGGAAGAGCTGAAGCCGCGATCCGGGGAGCCTCCACGGTCATCTTGCACACCGTGGGGTTCAACATCTTTTTTTCTACAATCCTGAACATTTATGGACCATGTTTATATATGCAAATTTAATCAATATTCCGTACATCCCACTCCGTAACTATCAGGAATCCTTCACTTTTCGAGGTCCTAAAATCGGTTTTTCCTCCAAAAATCCTGGCCTGCTCACCTTCGGACACTCCAAGCCTGCTCCGGAGCGAGGCCGTATCGAGCGGAAGGTTCCTGGCTGACACGGAACAATGCGGCCACCTGGATGCAGCCTCCTTCATTCCCTTCCGGTTAAGCGGAAGGATGCGTACTATCCTGAACACTTTTCCGAACCGCTTCATGAGCGGATCCCCTCCCAAGACGGCATCCGGCGGGGCGACGTAAAGTCCGGTGGACCATCCCAGTTTTGAAAAGCCTCCACGGGCACACGCCAGGTCCGAGACCCCGGCCTTGGAAAGAGCCTTACCAGGTACGAAAAGGCTTCCGCCTTCGCAGCTTAGCAGATCCGAAGGACCGTCCAGGAAAACAGCCTCAGGTACAGGTCCTTCCACCCGCATCACGTAGCCGGAATCGTACAGGACAAGACCGTATTCACCTGTCCACTCCCTGTCCATCCACAATAGCAGTTCCTTGCACTCCCCTCCTGCGGCCACGACATGCACTTCACGCACATGGGCGAGCCTTGAGACAAGCATGGTGATGTCAGCCATAGGACTGACTTTAAGCAGGATGTGCCGGCATGCTCCGAACAGTTCATCCTGCATCGACACCATGTCGGGACTGCAGTCCTCAAGCAGGAAAACCTTCCTTCCGGTCCCGCTCCTCCTCGCCGGGTCCAGGAACAGGATGTCAGGGACGTCATCCCCGAGGATGGCCCCAAGGGTCCCAGCGGAAAGTTCTGTGCAGCAAACCCTTACATTATCCATCCCGAGTATGGGGAAATTATGCCCGGCAGCACCGGCAAGGGCAGGATCCATCTCATTGTAGATCACCTTTCCGGCAACCATGGAGAATGCCTGGGAGTCAACTCCAAGACCTCCGGTAAGGTCAGCGATGCAACACCCGGAAGCAGCCTTCCCCGTACATTCAAGCAGGATCCTGCCAGCCACCCCGGCCTTGTAACGGGCCGTTTCTTCCGAGGAGCACTGCTCGGCGGATAGAGGTGAAGGCAGACGGAGGGCCGGGATGGAATACCATACAGGGACTTTGGAACGCAGTTTCCTGCGAGAGAGGATAGTGTCAGCCGCAAGGGCGACATCCACATCAGGCCAGCGCCCCCTGGACAAGAGCAGGCGGGCGACATCGTCCGAATCATGCGCGAGTATGAACTCACTGAAATCCATATGTACAAATATATGGAAAAATGAGTAATTTTGTCTTGACCAAAAAAACGACAGATATGGCACAAGACTACATGGAGAAAGCCCGCACATGGCTTGAAGGCGAAGGCTTCGACGAAGCGACAAAGGCAGAGGTCGCCAGACTCATGAAGGAAGACCCGGCAGGACTCGAAGATGCATTCTACAAAGACCTGGAATTCGGAACCGGAGGCCTGAGGGGGATCATGGGAGCCGGATCCAACAGGATGAACAGGTACACGGTAGCGATGGCCACACAGGGACTGGCCAACTACATACGCACCAGGGTCCCAGCCTCGCAGGACGGTCCGTGGCCATGGAGCGTATGCATCTCCTTCGACAGCCGCAACAACTCCTCCCAGTTTGCTTCAATTACCGCGAAAGTACTTAGTGCCAACGGAATACATGTTTATCTCTTCGACTCGATCCACCCTGTCCCGCTGATGAGCTACGCTGTCAGGTACAAGAAGGCCAACGCCGGAGTTATGGTCACAGCGTCCCACAACCCGAAGGAGTACAACGGCTACAAGGTCTTCTGGTCAGACGGAGCCCAGATCACCGCCCCTGTTGACAAAGAGATAGTAGCTGAAGTTGCCAAGATAACAGGCCCGCAGCAGGTCCTGACGGACAGCTCGGTGCAAGGCGGGATAGAAATGATGGGAAGCGAGATCGACGAGGCTTACATGAATGACGTCCTTTCGCTCATGCTCTCCCCCGAGGCCCGCAGCAAGCACAGCGACCTCAAGATAGTCTACACCCCGCTCCACGGATGCGGCGTCCGCATCGTCCCCCAGTGCCTGAAACGCCTGGGATTCAAGAACATATTCACAGTCAAGGAGCAGGAAGTCATCGACGGGGACTTCCCTACTGTCGTAAGCCCCAACCCCGAAGAACCGGCAGCCATGAAAATGGCCCTCGCCCTTGCCGACGAGAAACAGGCCGACCTGGTGCTGGCAACCGACCCTGATGCTGACAGGATGGGGATCGCGGTCAGGGACGAAAACGGAAAGATGGTCCAGTTCAACGGCAACCAGACTGCCTCAATGCTGACCTACTACATCCTCAGGCGCTGGAAAGAACTCGGCCGCCTGGACGGGAACCAATACATTGTCAAGACCATAGTGACATCCGGACTCCTCCGCAGGATAGCCGAGGATTTCGGGGTGAAATGCTACGACACCCTGACCGGCTTCAAGTACATAGCCGAAATTGTCAGGAAGAACGAAGGCAAGAGCACATTCATATGCGGAGGCGAAGAAAGCTTCGGCTTCAACGTCGGGGAATATGTCCGTGACAAGGACGCTCCGATATCCTGCTGCATGGTGTGCGAATGCGCAGCCTGGGCGAAGGAGCAGGGCATGAGCCTCTGGCAGCTGATGCAGCACATCTACAAGCTGTACGGCTATCACAGGGAAGCACTGGTCTCCGTTGTACGCAAAGGTGCGGACGGAGCCAGGGAGATCCAGAAGATCATCGCAGGCTTCCGTGCCGATCCGCCAAAGGACCTGGCCGGTTCCAAGGTTACGGAAATAATTGATTACGAGAAGCCCGAAAAGACAGGCCTGCCGAAATCCAACGTACTGCAGTTCTTCGATGCACAAGGTGACGTGGTCACGGTACGCCCGTCGGGTACTGAGCCCAAGATCAAGTTCTACTTCGGAGCCACCGGAGATGACGCCGACGCCAAGACAGATCTCCTGAAGGCACAGTTCACCAGTTAGGATTATTTACCTGTTCTTCAAATACTTGAGCCAGAATTCATGGGCTGAGTTGACGTAGAAATCCCTCTGGCCGCCTCCGTAGCCATGCATGCCGTCCGTGTAGATCATCAAGTCGAACTTCTTCCCTGCATTCTGGAGGGCCTTGACCAGCTGGAGGGTATTCTGGAAATGGACATTGTCATCCCCCGTCCCGTGATTGATCCTGAGCATTACCGGTTCGATGGCCACCGCGACTGAATCAGCTGCAGCAAAATCGTATCCTTTTGTCTTGTAAACAGTGCTCCCGTCGAACTCCACCGGATAATTCTTCACATGGGATATGGCCCTCGTAGCTGCATACCCTTCGGGATTGTTCTGCGGAGTGTCCATGAAGCGCTCAGTGTAATGGGTGTCGTAAAGGGCCCAGTCATAGACTCCGCCTCCGGCGATCCCATAGTGGTAAGCGTCCGGATGGTCCATTACCAGCAGGGCTGTCATGGTCCCACCGAAGGAAAAACCTTCAACCCCGATCTTGTCATCCTCGACATACGGGAGGGCCTTCAGCCAGTCAGCCCATTCCACGAAATCCAGCACCTCGAGGGAATCCAGCCTGCGGTAAATCTGGTCCAGTCCCTCCCGTCCGTTGTGGCCTGATGCGCGGCAATCGAGGGTAGCCTCTATTATCCCGTTGTCAGCCCACCACTGGTAACGGTCCGTCGTGGGAAGCCAGCGGTCGGTAACCTGCGGTGAATCAGGACCACCGTAGATGTCGACATGGACAGGATAGCGCTTCGAAGGATCGAAATCATGCGGATAGATTATGTAACCGGGAAGGCGGAGACCGTCCTTGGTTGTCATCCAGACAAGTTCAGGCAGCGACAGTGCATCGAAATCCTTTATGTCCGCCCGGGAATCCGAAATCATCTCAGACCGGGATGGCTTGCGAAGGTCATATTTCCAGGTCTGCGAAGGAGTCCTGAGATTGGAAAGGGTGGCCGTTGCATAGTTTCCGTCTTCAGAGAAGGTGACCGACTGGACATGCATGGAAGTATCTGACACTGCAGTAATCCTGCCCTTGGAATCCAGTTTGTAGAGGGCCTGCCTCACCCTCGAATCGCGTTCCGCCGTAAAGTACAGTTCTCCCCTCTTCTCATCCAGTTTCCTCAGGGTCACCCTCCAGTTAGGTCCGTCCGTCAAAGCGCGGAGAGTCTTCCCGTCATATGACAGATAATAAATCTGCTGCCAGAGCGTTTCGAAACTGCGCACCATGTACAGGCCGTCCTTGCCGAAAAGCATTCCGTCGATCCAGTCCAGCCATGTCTTATAGGTCTCATGGTAAATCAGCGTCTTCGATCCGTCTGCGGCAGAAACGCTGTAAAGGTCGAGCGTGTTCTGCACCCGGGGCTCCCGGCTGACAAACAGGGACTTGGAGTCAGCGCCCCAGAACGGTGTTCCGAAATACTGGTCCTGCTGAGGGTCAAAGTCCGCCTGGACCGTCACAGGCTCCTTTCCGGACAGGTCAACAATGTAGATCCAGACCTTTGGATTCGGTTCCCCGCACTTGGGATACCTTGTCTGGCGCAGAGAGCCGTCCTGTCCGTCACTGAGGAAGATCGGGAACATCGGTACCTGGCTGTTGTCAAAGCGGTAGAAGGCAATCTTCCTGGAGTCGGGAGACCACCAGAAAGCCTTGTACCTGGACGGGCGCCCGAATATCTCCTCATAGTACACCCACGAAGCATATCCATTGAGGATCAAATCGTTCCCGTCATATGTCAACCTCGTCTCCTTCCCGGAAGCAGCATCCGCGACCCACAGGTCATTGTCCCGGGTGAAAGCCACCATGGACGAATCGGGAGACGGAGTCTCATTGACCCTGGAAGGTTTCTCCTGGGCAGGGACGATGAAGGAACAAGACAAGAAGACAAAAAGCAGAATCAGTTTTTTCATATGAAACATTCCTCCTTGAAATTAACCAGATAAACTTTTTCCACGCCACGTGTGACCGCGGTATAGAGCCATTTGAGGTCGTCCATGGAGACATCCTCATGCCATAGCGGATTGTCTACGAAAACGCATTTCCACTGTCCGCCCTGGGACTTGTGACCGGTAATGGCATTGGCGTATTTGAGCTGAAGTGCATTATAGAAATGGTCCTCACGCACGGCGGCATATCGCTTCGCCTTAGCACGGATGTCGGAATAATCCGCATCCACCCCCCTGTAAAGGGCATTCTGCTGCTCATATGTCAGAGAGGCCGACTCCGACTCCAGGGTGTCCAGGCAGACCTTGGCGACCAGTTCCTGATTGTCATAATCCGGAAACTGGAGGCGTGCATCGGCGAAATGGAGTCCGTACCTGTCCTCATAGCCTGAGATTCCAAGGAGCCGGGCGATGTCCCCGTTGGCGATATAATCCATCCCTTCGGGTTTCTGCTTGTCGATGAATTGGTAGCAGTTCTTTACTACCATCAGCTTGTCCCCACGGACCAGCCGCTC
The DNA here is from genome assembly GCA_902803535.1 of uncultured Bacteroidia bacterium. Classification (GTDB taxonomy): domain Bacteria; phylum Bacteroidota; class Bacteroidia; order Bacteroidales; family UBA932; genus Cryptobacteroides. The sequence continues at coordinate 7,547 of CADCQP010000251.1, forward strand.
TTCCTTGTACTGGACCATTCCCCGGATTCCCAGGTTGTACCGTATAGCCCTCCGGTTGGAACGACAGAGCACTATCGTCTCGTCCTCTCCCCACCGGTCATATGCATCCGAAATCTTCTCGATCAGCTCTCCCCCATCGATGCGCTCGAAATCTCCGAATGGCGGAAGCTCCTCATCCTCAGGATGAAGGCTGAACTGGGGAAGGTCCACAAGGCCATCGCAGATCATCTCCCTGAGCATGGTAGCATTATAGAGGATCCCGGACAGCTGTTTCTGGCGGACCACGGTGGTAAGGGTCTCGAAGACGACGCCTCCGAACTGGGCCATGAACTCATGGGAAAGGGCCGGCGATTCATCCAGTCCGAGCGGAGGCAACTGGGCTGAGTCTCCCAGCATGACCAGCTTGCAGTCCACGCCGCTCCTCACGAAACTGATCAGGTCGGAAAGCAGGTTCCCGGTCCCGAACTGCGCAGAAGACTGCTGCTGGGGTGTGTCTATGCCTATCAGCGACACCTCGTCAACGACGAAAAGCGTGTTCCTGGCCTTGTTCGGAGCAGATGAGAAGAGTCCGAGCCCGTCTTCACCGACTGATTTCTGGCGATAGATCAGCTTGTGGATTGTAGATGCCGGCTTCCCGGTGAAAGAGGACAGGACCTTAGCTGAGCGTCCGGTAGGGGCCATGAGGATGCAAGGGACTTCCAGCTCCGTGAAGGCCTCCACGACCGCCGCCACCGCCGATGTCTTACCGGTCCCGGCATACCCGTTGACGACCAGGATGTCAGCATCATCCGATGTCACGAAAGAGGCCGCAGTGCGGAAGAACCTGTCCTGGCACGGCGTCGCATCAAGTGAAAAATGATCCCTGAACCTCCCGTATAGAAAATCTTCCCTTCCCATCTCCCTAACGCCTCTTCTCGGGATGCAAGATCATAGAAAGGACCGAAATCACCGGGAAAATCTCGACCCTGCCGAGGAACATGTCAACCGTATAGACGATCTTGGCCATGAACGGCTCGGCTCCGTAATTCCCGAAAGTCCCCAGTTCGCCTACGGACGGTCCCACGTTGCCCAGGGAAGACAGGGTGGACATGAGTGCAAGTCCCTCGCCCCTGTCGAACATAAGCACGACTATGGTCGAGACAATCCATATGGCCCCGAACATTGCTATGTAGAGGATGTGGGGATAGAGGTCCTTGGGGTATATGTTCCTGTTCCCGAACTTGATTTCAGTAATAGATGTAGGATTGAGCGACATGCTTATCTGGGCCTTTACGGACTTCATCAACAGGAGCAGCCTGTCGGACTTGATACCTCCCGTTGTTGAACCTGCCATTCCGCAGACGGCCCCGGCCGCCATCAGCAGCAGGGACAGGAAGAACGGCCAGTGGGCATTGTCAGTGATGGCCAGCCCCGTCGTCGAGGCATAACTGAGCATCTGGAAGGAACTGTCCAGGAATGCCTGGCCCCATGTCGCTGCGAGATGGTCAGCTTTCAGGACTATGGCCGCGATCACCGAAAAACCGATAAGATAGCCGACATACAGTTTGAGGACCTGGTTGTTCAACGGTTTCAGCGAACGGCTCACGACTACCATGAAGAGCATGCCGAAATGCAGTGAAGAGCATAACATGAAAAACATGGTAATCAACGTTATCGGCAACGAGTTGAAGGCTGCGATAGAAGTGTTCTTGGTAGAGAACCCACCGGTGGCGCACACGCTGAACGCATGGTTGATCGCATCGAACGCGCTCATCCCTGCGATCCAGTAGAGCAGGAAAGCCGCAGCGTTCATCACCAGATACACCATCGTAAAGACATATACTGCCTTGCTGGTCTTCACCCGGTAACCGGAACGGGAAAGCGAAGACAGTTCCATGCTGGCAAACCTCAGGCGGACAGGAGAAGATTCCGGAATGATGGTCAGGATGAAGACCACTACCCCGAGACCGCCAATGAAATGCGTGGAGGACCTCCAGAACAGAAGGCTGTCAGGGAGGGCCTCAACATTCTCAAGGATCGTGGCGCCGGTCGTCGTGTAACCGGAAACACTTTCAAACCAGGCATTTTCCACATTGAAGGGACCTCCCCACAAAGCATATGGAAGCATCCCGAAAATGAAAGAGAAAATCCACGCGAGGAAAATGGTGACATAGCCCTCACGCATGGTGATCTTCGGTGTCTTCTTCACGAAAATGAATGGGAACACACCGAACGTAAAGGTCAGGATAAAGCTGATGCTCAGGGCGGCGAGGGCGCTGTCATTGCCCTCCGCGATGGAAATGACAAGGGATATGAACATGAACAACGCACTGACAAGCAGAGCGTTGCCTACGTTCATGCTTATGCCTCGCCAATTCATTTCCCTTGCGGAATGTTCATGGAATACTTCTCGCGCAGATCCTTGATCCTCTTGCTGAGCTGCTGATTCTCCTCGGTGATCTGGCGTATCCCCTCGTTGAGCTCGTTCAGTTCATCGTCACCGCTGAAATCAACGGTATATTTCATGCCGGCAGACCTGTAATGGTCCAGCCCCCGGAGCATCCTTACCAGCGGATTGACGTAGTAGCTGATAATGAAGAACAAGAGCATCAGGATCAGCAGGAGTCCAACAAGGACGGCAACTATTCCCGGGATCACGCTCCTGTAGAATCCCCTGTCAAAACGCAGCGAATTGGCTTTCAGGTCAGCATAGATCGTCGAGATCATATTGTTGACGTAGCCGTTCAGCTTGTTGTAGCTCGGCTGGAGCCTGTCGAAATACCAGCTCCTGGAATCGATGAAGTCCGACTTGAGGACCTCAGGCAGTTCCAGGGAAGTAAGCATGTACGCGCTGTAGGCATACACCACGGAATCGGCCAGGGGCTGCTTGTGCATCACCGCAAGGGCCCTTTCCAATGTATCGCACCTGTCCAGGAAAGCACGCTGGTCGAAATCCGGGACCTTGGTGACGGCCTCGTTTCCGATGACAGTCAGTATCTCCAGGTTGTAGCCGCTGATTATGTCCGAAAGCTTGCGGGCCAGGTTGATGGAGTTGATGTTCTCGGAGATCAGGTTGGAGACATAATCGCTCATCCTGCTGTACTCCAGCACCGATATGGTACTGGAAACCAGCAGCACGATCGCTATTGCGCTGAGGCTGAGAATGAGTTTCTGCCTCAGGGTCAGCGTAAAATTCTTCAGTCTGGTACCTAGCTTTCCGAACATATCAAAAAGGCCTTAACTGCAAATATAACAAATTATCAGATACTTGCCTTATACGAATCCTTCAGGGAAGTAGTCTTGTTGTAAACCACCTTGTCCGCAGTGGAGTCCTTGTCCTTGATGAAGTAACCTGTCCTCTCGAACTGGACCGCGATTCCGGACTGGTCTTCCAGCAGGGCAGGCTCCGCCCAGCCCTTCTCTATCTTCAGGGACTCCGGATTCAGATAATCCTTGTAGTCCTTGTCTTCGGGGATGTCATTCATGTTCTCCTTGAGGAAGAGCTTGTCGTAGATGCGCAGTTCTATCTCCCTGGCATAGTCGCACGAAACCCAGTGGATGGTTCCCTTCACCTTGCGCCACTCGCCGGCACCGGGCTTCGAGGACGGGTCATATGTGCATATGAGTTCCACTACCTTTCCGTCGGCGTCCTTGACCACTTCCTCGCATTTGATGATGTAGGTGTATTTCAGGCGCACCTCGCCTCCGGGCCTGAGCCTGAAGAACTTGGCAGGTGCATCCTCCATGAAGTCCGCCCTGTCGATCATGAGCTCACCCGTGAAAGGCACGCGGCGCTTTGCGCCTTCGGCATCCTCGGGGTTGAGCGGGCATTCGAACCATTCGGTCCTGCCCTTCTCCCAGTTGGAGATGGTAACCTTGATAGGATCGCCGCTCACGGCCATATACCTGTTGGAACGGGCGTTGAGATCCTGGCGGACGCACCACTCGAGAAGCTGCAGGTCCATCATCTGCTCATGCTTCGACACACCAATCTTCTCACAGAACATCTTTAGTGCATCCGGGGTGTAACCGCGGCGCCTGACACCGCAGAGTGTAGGCATGCGGGGATCGTCCCAGCCGCTGACATAGCCCTTCTGGACCAGTTCGAGAAGCTTGCGCTTCGACATGAGGGTGTAGGTCAGGTTCAGCCTCGCGAACTCGTACTGATGGGAGGGATAGATCCCAAGCGTCTCGATGAACCAGTCATAGAGGGGACGGTGTACATCGAACTCGAGGGTACATATGGAGTGGGTGATCTTCTCTATGGAATCGCTCTGGCCATGGGTGAAGTCATACATCGGGTAGATGCACCACTTGTCGCCGGTGCGGTGATGATGGGCGTGCTTGATCCTGTAGAGGATCGGGTCGCGCATGAGCATGTTCTTGGAGCCCATGTCGATCTTGGCACGGAGGACCTTCGATCCATCGGGCCAGACTCCGGCCTTCATCTCGCGGAAGATACGGAGGTTCTCCTCCACACTGCGGTTACGGTATGGACTCTCGCGTCCCGGGGTCTCCACCGTGCCGCGTCCGGATGAAATCTCCTCCTGGGTCTGGTCGTCAACATATGCCAGGCCCCTCTGTATCAATTCCTCAGCCCACTGGTAGAGCTGGTCGAAATAGTCCGAAGCATAGAGTTCCTTATCCCAGTGGAAACCGAGCCAGGAAATGTCTTCCTTGATGGCGTCCACGTACTCCACGTCCTCCTTGCTGGGGTTCGTGTCATCATAACGGAGGTTGGTCTTGCCGCCGTATTTCTGCGCCAGGCCGAAATTAAGGCATATGCTCTTGGCATGTCCAAGATGAAGGTAGCCGTTCGGCTCGGGTGGGAAACGGGTGATTATGCTGTCAACTTTTCCGCTTGCAAGGTCGGATTCAATTATCTCCTCAAGGAAATTTTTGTCTGCCATGATGATTCCGTAGTTATGTTAAAACTTACAAATTTAACATTTTCTTAGTAATTTTACCGCCGCAATAGGGATTAATAGTTATTTTTGGAGCATATGATCCAGTCAATGACAGGTTACGGCAAGGCGGAAGCCGTGCTCGAAAAAGGCAAAATCACAATCGAGATCCGCACACTCAACGGCAAGAATGCCGACGTCAACATAAAGACCAGCCTCCTTCCACGCGACAAGGAACTGTCTGTAAGGCAGAAAATTGCAGCCGAACTCCACAGGGGGACGCTGGATTTCTTCATGAATTTCGAGCCCAATGCCGCAAACTCGGCCAAGACCATCGACGAGAAACTGGTCTCCGCTTACTACTCCCAGCTCACATCCCTCCGCAGCTCACTCGGCGGATTCGCCATGGGGAACACCCAGGTAACCGACAGGATGAACAACGACCTGCTCTGCGCCATACTCCGCTTCCCGGACGTGGCCGATTTCAATTCGAAGCCCGAGGTCATCACAGAGGAAAACTGGCCGCTGGTTGAAGCTGCCATAGACCAGGCCCTCCGCGCAGTAAATGAGTACCGCACAAAGGAGGGAGCAGTGCTCTACAAAGACGTCACAAGGGGAATAGATGCCATCCTCAAACTTGAAGATGAGGTGGAATCATTTGAAAAAGAGCGAATTGAAACCGTAAAGACAAAAATCCTCAAAACTCTCGGCGAACTCAGCCTGAAATACGACGAGGCCCGCTTCGAACAGGAGATGGTCTATTACCTGGAGAAGCTCGACATCAACGAAGAGCGCGTCAGGCTCAGGCAGCACTGCGCCTATTTCATGGACACCATCAACTCCGAGCCCTTCCCCGGGAAGAAACTGGGTTTCATCCTCCAGGAAATGGGCCGTGAAATCAACACGACCGGATCAAAAGCCAACCACGCCGGAATCCAGAAGGCCGTCGTGCGGATGAAAGACGAGCTAGAGAAAGTCCGCGAGCAGTCTATGAATATCCTCTAGCGGATAACCGTAAGCTGACCTACATACTCTCCCCAGCAGCCGTCCTGGACGATTGGGACGGTCCTGCCATCCATGTCCGTTGCGGACTCCATCTTGGTGAGGAAAGTGTGTGAATGACCGCCCACGACGAGGTCCAGGTTACGTGTGGCGGGCACAAGGGCACGGTCCGAGGACTCCCCTTTGTAGCCTATGTGGGTCAGGGCGATCACAAGGTCACAATGCTTCTCATTTTTCAGGTAGTCCGCCCATTTGTTCACCTGGGCGGCATCGTCCAGTTTGGGAAGCCTGTCCGCAATGGTCTTTGCAACCACGGACGAAACGTCTGTAAGGAGACCTATGACACCGATCTTCATCCCGGCCCTCTTAACTATCACATACGGTTTTACGTATTTGCCTACTTCGAATGGGGTGAAATCGTAATTGCAGCACACCACCTTTGACTTGAGAGAGCGGAGCCTGCGTGCAAGTTCTTCCAGCCCATTGTCGAATTCGTGGTTGCCGAGCGCTGCGACATCGTACTTCAAGGCATTCATAAGGTCGATCTCGATATCCCCCTTGAGAAGAGTGAAATACGATGTCCCCTGAGAGAAGTCACCGGCATGGAGGAGAAGCACATTGCGCTTGCCCTCCGCCTTGCGGACGCTGTCGATGAACGCGGCCCTTTCTATGACTCCTCCGACCTGCCCGTTTCCATTACGTTCCGGGAAGGGTTCGACATGACTGTGGGTGTCATTGACATGGAGTATGGTGAGTTTCCGCTGGGCTGAAGCCGTAACGGTGAAAGCCAGGCATATGGCCAATGCTGCGGCCAGTTTTCCGAAATACAGGTTCTTTTTCATGGCTCGTCTCATTGGAGGATCCGGACCCTGCCGTCTTTGTGGTAAGTAATGTCCTTTCCGGCGGCGGTAAGGCTCTTTACATATGGCATCATCACGTCGATGACGTACTTGTCGATGATCTCAAGCGAAACGGCCCCACGGGCTATGTGCAGGCCATCTCCCCCGTCAAGGAGGAAATCGATGGTCGCGACTCCGTAAATCTGGTTGTCATCCAGGGGCTTCCCTCCGACGAGGACCTCGACGAGTTTACCGTCCTTGACTGTAAGCGTCGCTCCGCCGATCACCTGCATCTTGCCGGCAAGCTGGTTGTAGATTGCCCTGAGGTCAGATCCCCTGAGCTGCAGATAGCAGAACTTGTTCTTGAACGGGAACATCGACATGATGTCATCCACGAGGACGTCACCGTCAGGCATAGGAGCGCGTATCCCGCCGAAATTGGCGAAACTGACATCCACATGCTTCCCGGTGAGCTCACCGACGGCGCGGATGTACTCATCCGCAATCCAGTTCGAAAGTTCGCTCTCTGGAGCATATGACTTCATTCCCCCGGGGCAATGCCCGATGACGGTCTTGACCTCCGCCATCCTGTCCTGTGCAGCCAACACTACCGCAGCCGCCTTCTTCGTAGAGCCCTTGAAGGTTTTCCCGTTGGGAGCCACGTATTTACATCCTTCGACAGAACCGAGAGATTCCTTTACTTTCCCTGCCGCAGCCATCTTGGTCCCGGTCCTTGACTCATCCATCAGGACCCTCTTCCAGGAGAATTCCTGGGCTCCTGCGCACAGCGGGACCAGTGCGAGCAGGACAGCCGCCATAACGAATCTTCGCATATGACCTATTTCATTTTCAACCATTTCCACAAATCGGCAAATGTAGATTTCTTGCCGAACATCAGGATGCCAGCCTTGTAGATCTTGGCGGATGCCCATGCGCAGGCCACGAAAGTAGCGACTAGCAGGACCACCGAGAGAAGGATCTCCCACATCGGAACTCCGTACGGTATCCTGGCAAGCATCACGATGGGCGAAGTGAACGGGATCATCGATCCCCACCAGACTATGCCGCTTTCAGGATTTCGCATGGCGAAGAACACTATGAAGAAAGCCAGCATCAGGGGGATGGTGACAGGCAGCTGGAGCTGCTGGGTGTCGCCCTCATTCTCAACCGCAGAGCCGATGGCTGCATACATGGAAGCATAGAGGAGGTACCCCAGGACGAAGTAGATGAAGAAGCAGACGATCAGCTTCACCCACGGAATGCCGGCAAGGGTGGTAAGGATCACTCCGCCTTCACCCATTTCAGCCATCTGTGACATGTCAACCCCTCCCATTGCGACAGGATCCATCTGGGCCTGCGAGAGTATGTCGCCGAATCCGAAGATGGCGCTCGCTCCGGCCACCAGCACCAGGGTAAGGATAATCCACAGCAGGAACTGGGTAAGGGCCACCAGTGCGATACCTATGATCTTTCCGAACATCAGCTCGGTAGCCTTGACCGACGAAATCAGCACCTCAACCACGCGGGAACTCTTTTCCTCGATGACTGATGACATGACCATAGCCCCGAACATGGCGATGAACATGTAGATCATCATGCCGAGGACCATTGACAGGATCATGAAAATACCGGACTCTGAAACAGTCGCTTTCCCGGTGTCGTCGATGGTGTATTCGCCAACGCGGACCTTTGCCTTGACATCGTTCATGATCTCCTTCAGGCCGTCAATGCCATATGTACTGATCCTGTAGTCCTCGACAGCGCGGCTCGCGGCGCCGGATATCATTTCATTGAAATCCACCCCGGTCGGTTTGCGGCTGTAGGTCTGGATGCTCACCGACTTGGTAGAGTCCAGTGGAGAAACCAGCAGGAGCACATCATAATCCTTCCCGACAGAGGCTTTCAGGGTCTCAGGATCCTGGCCGCTGCAGTCAGTGTAAACGGCTGACTCGCTGTCGTTAAGATAAGGTACGACTATGCCGGACTGGTCGAGGACGGCCACCCTCTGGGACTTCTCCTTGACGTTCATCATCAGGATGGACGGCAAGATACATATGCCTGCAAAGAGGATGGGCACCACGAAAGTGGTGATAAGGAAACTCTTCTTCTTTACGCGATTGAGATATTCGCGAGCTATGACGACGCTTGTCTTATGCCAGTTCATTCTCAGTTCCTCCCGTAACCAGTTTAATGAAAATATCGTTCATGCGGGGCATGAGTTCCTTGTAAGAGTTGACCGTCACTCCCTTGTCCAGGAATGTCCTGAGGGTGCTGTTCCCGTCGGTCTCCCGCGGAAGCACCTCGGTGTGACGTCCGTTCTCGTCAGTATAGACCAGTTCGACATTGTTGTTGCCGTAGCGCCTCCTGATGTCGTTGACACCGCCGGTGATGACCAGGCGGGACTTGTTTATAAGGGCGATATTGTCACAGAGTTCCTCGACACTCTCCATGTTGTGGGTAGAGAGGATGACGGTAGCTCCCTCATCCCTGAGCCTGAGCACTTCCTTGCGGATGACCTCGGCATTGACCGGATCGAAACCGGAGAACGGCTCATCCAGGATCATCAGCGAAGGCTTATGCACTACTGTGGTGATGAACTGGAGTTTCTGGGCCATTCCCTTGGAGAGTTCCTCGACCTTCTTTCCCCACCAGTCCTGTATGCCGAAACGGACGAACCACTTCTTGAGTTCGGAAGTTGCCTTGCGTGCACTCATTCCCTTAAGTTCGGCGAGATAGACAGCCTGCTCCCCTACCTTCATCTTGCGGTAGAGACCCCGCTCCTCAGGCATATAGCCGATCTTCTCGACATCCTCCTGGGTAATCGGGCGTCCCTTGAAGAGGACGTTTCCGCTGTTGGGGATGGTAATCCGGTTGATAATACGGATAAGAGTGGTCTTTCCGGCGCCGTTAGGCCCCAGAAGTCCGAAAATCTTGCCTTCAGGGATGTCAAGGGACACATCATCGAGGGCGACTTTCTCCCCGAAACGTTTACTGATTCCCTGGCATTGAATGATGTTTTCCATTTATCGAATTACAATGATTATTACAGGTTAAGTATCTTAGTGACAAGTTCCATGAGAAGGTCCGCTCCGGTGGCTTCCCCAGTGTCTCCCCCTTTCCCGCGGTAATCGTACTCATTGAGCAATGATATGATCCTCAGGCATTTCTGTAAAGGATAGAACGATATTGCAGAATCATATTCCCTGAAAAAGTAGGGGTTCACTGCCAGGACGGCAGCCTTCTCGGCATTGGAGGGACGGGGATTCTTCTGCAGCAGGGCATGGTAACGCAGGATCCTGTTAAAATGCAGGAACAGGGCGCTGGTCGCGGCAGGGAGGGCGAATTTGGGAGCATTCCCGATATGGGAGGCGAGCCTTAATGCCTCGGGAGCCTTATGCAGGGACAGGGCCTTGGTAAGCTCGAATATGCTGAACATGCGGCTTATGCCGACGTTCTTTTCTATGTCGGCCGCCGTAACCCTCACAGTCCCCTCCGGAAGGTTCTTCAGGAGTTTCTCAGTCTCTACGGCAATCTTCCCGAGGTCGGCTCCGGCATCCTCAGCCAGCAAGGCTGCGGCATCCGGATCGATCTGCAGGCCCCTGCCAGAGTACCACGAACTGATCCAGTCAGCAACCTCGTAGTCCTTCAGCAACGGGGATTCTACTATCACCCCATGCTTCTTGACTGACAGGTACAGGGACTTGCGCTTGTCGTATTTAGCACCGTGAAGCAGGATCACCAGGACCGTACTGTCCAGGGGATTGTCGCAATAGAGCGACAGCTGGTCAAGGCTCTTCATGTTCTGGGCCTCCTTGACCACGACAAGTTGCCTTTCAGCCATCATGGGATAGCGCCGGGCGGCAGTTATGACAGTGTCCGCATCGACATCCATCCCATAGCATATGGTCTGGTTGAAATCCCTTTCCTCCTCCTCGAGCGCGTTGTCGATAATCGCCTGGCACACCATGTCGGGATAGTACGCCTCTTCCCCCATGAGCAGGTACACCGGCGCGAAAACGCCGGCTTTCGCATCTTCGACTATCTTCCTGCACTGAGCCTCCAGAGCCGTGTAACCTGCCCCTCTTGCCATATCTTCGACAAATTACTTTACGTTGAAATCAACTGTAGTACGGATGTCCGCGGAAGAAACCCCGATCATGGCCTGGTAAGCGCCTGGCTCAGCCACCCACTGATGGGCTCCTTCATCGAAATATGCAACTGCGGAAGGATCCAGTTCGAAAGCCACTTCGGCCGATTCCCCGCTGCGGAGGAAGACCTTCTTGTAGCCCTTGAGTTCCTTGACCGGACGATCGACCGAAGACTCCTTGGCGCATATGTAAAGCTGGACGACCTCAGCTCCGTCAACAGAACCGGTGTTCTTCACAGGTACCTTGACAGTCAGGCGTTTCCGCCCTTCCGGGAAACTGCCTGCGCCATAACGTCCCGAGGAAATGGAGCCGCGTACGGAAGCATCCCCGACCTCGAAGGTAGTGTAGCTGAGGCCATGGCCGAAGGGGAAGAGGGGCTTGATGCCCTGCTTCTCGAACCAGCGGTAGCCGACATATATGCCTTCGGAATAGTCTTCCTTGTAGATTGTCCTGGTGATTCCGCTGAGGGTCTGCTGGTAAGGGATTCCGGGATACTGCTCAACAGTCCTGATCGGACCGTCTTCCAAGGCGACAGGGAATGTAAACGGCAGTTTGCCGCTCGGATTCACGTCCCCGGAAAGGACATCGGCCAGGGAACGGCCGGCTTCACTTCCAAGGTACCAGTCCTGTACGACTGCAGGGACCTTGTCCAGCCACGGCATGGCTACTGAGCTACCGGAGATATTCACAACGACCAGATGTGGATTCACCGCTGCAAGGGCCTCGATGACAGCATCCTGGCCATACGGAAGTCCGAGAGCGAGCCTGTCTGCTCCTTCGGCATCCTGGTGGTTGCTCTTGTTCAGGCCGCCGATGAAGATCACATAATCGGCATCCGAGGCAGCGGCGACAGCATCGGCGATGAGCTGTTCAGCCGGACGCTCCTCAGAGAGGTCGACGGCCAGCTTGACACCGTTGTAATTGCTGGTGGGATCACCCACGTAACCGCGCTGGTACTCTACCTTTGCGCCCTTGAAGCGCTCCTGGATGCCCTGGAGCGGAGAGATCTCATGCTGCACTTTCAGCGAGGAAGATCCACCGCCCACAGTCATGGGCTTGATTGCATTCTCCCCTACTACCAGGATCTTGCCGCCGTCCTTCATCGGAAGCACTCCGCCGTCGTTCTTCAGGAGCACGATTCCCTCGGAACCGATTTTCCTGGCAGCGGCGTAATGCTCGGGTGATGTGAACTTTCCATATGGCCTGTCAGGATTCATGCTGGTACGGAAGATCAGCCTGAGCACCCTGCGGACCTTGTTGTCGAGGTTTTCCTCGCTCTGCTTGCCGGCTATCAGGAGCTCCCTGTAAGGCCTAGCCATGTAGTAGTTGTCATATGCGTTGGAGACCCCGTTGGTCAGGCCGTTGGTCCAGGTGCCGAACTCCATGTCAAGTCCGTTCTCGGCAGCCTGCACAGTGTCATGGGTACCGCCCCAGTCGGAGACCAGGACGCCGTCGAACCCGAACTCGCCCTTGAGGATGTCATTGACAAGATAGGGATTGTGGCAGTTGAAGAAGCCCTTGTAGAGGTTGTAGGAGCCCATCACAGCCCATGCGCCACCCTTCATGACGGCAGCCTTGAATGCAGGCAGGTAGATCTCGTAGAGAGCCCTGTCGCTGACGTTGACGTCGGTGTTGTTCCTGTTGAGCTCCTGGTTGTTGAGGGCATAGTGCTTCACGCACACGGCCACGCCGTTGCCCTGGACTCCCTGTACATATGGCACTACGGTCTGGGAAGAAAGATAGGGATCCTCTCCCATGTACTCGAAATTACGGCCACAGACAGGTGTACGGTAGATGTTCACTCCGGGGCCCAGGAGGATGTCCTTCTTGCGGTAGCGGGCTTCCTCACCGACACTTTTGCCATAGAGGGCGGAAAGTTCCGTGTCCCATGTGGCAGCAAGGCAGGTCAGTGCCGGGAAAGCGGTGCAGGAGTCATTGGTCCAACCGGCCTGGTTCCATTGGTCCCAGAACACCTCCGGACGGACACCGTGGGGGCCGTCGTCTGTCCAGACCTCGGGGATACCCAGGCGCGGCACTCCGGCCGAACTGAACTTGGACTGGGCGTGGATAACCGCCAGTTTCTCATCCCTGGTCATCCTTGAAAGGGCATCTTCGACACGTGTCTCGATGTCCTTGGAGGGATCTAGATATGCGGCCTCGGGAGCCGTACCTTTCTGCGATGCATGGCCGCATCCAACCAAGGATACAGCCATGCAAGCCATAATTGCTAAATAGTTATGTTTC
>CADCQP010000252.1 GCA_902803535.1 uncultured Bacteroidia bacterium
CCCTCACGGGCAACCGGTTCCTAAACGTGTACTAAAACCTAAACCTGCAACATAGATGCATTTCAATAAGGAAACGTTGCACGGTTCCAGGTTTTTTTTATCATTGCCTTATTTTTTGGCTTCCTCGACAGAAACTTTCCTGAAATCCTTGAGGTCTTTCATGAGTTCGAGGGCGGCCTTGCGGGCACGTGCTCCGGCGGCTTTGTTGCCTTTCTCTACCTGAGCGTCAGCGTTGAGTGCGAAGCTTTCGTACTCGGCTTTGATTTTTTCAACAAGTGCTTTCATGATTTTTAGGTATTAATACGTTAGTAAACAGTAGTTTTCTATTTTCAGAGTGCAATTTAGGAAAAATAAACTCAATTGCAAAATTATTCGTCTTTTTTTGCTCCTAATTCACTTAGTAACATACCATTATCGGGCTTGGGACGGGCTCTGAGGCTGTTCATCGCCTTTTCTGGGCCGATGAGGACGAAATCCTTTGCTCCGGCTATAGTCCTCTCCAGGATGTCCGGAAGCGAGTCCATTTCTTCACTGGTCAGGCTTCCGAGGACGTAATCGATCTGTCCGCCTCTGGAGAACTCATTCCCTATTCCTACTCTTATTCTCGTGTAATCCTGAGAATCAAGCATCTCTTCAATATTCGCCAGCCCATTGTGGCCTCCGCAGCTACCCCTGCGCCTCATCCTTATGGTTCCGAAGGGCAGGTTCAGGTCATCACATATGACAAGGAGGTTCTCCAGCGGGATGCCAAGGTTCTGTAACCAGTACCTGACGGCATATCCGCTCAGGTTCATGTAGGTTGAAGGCTTGAGAAGGGTGATCTTCCTGCCCTTGAGCGAGAGCTCTGCGATGTCTCCGTACCGGGCAGTATGAAAAACAGCGTTGGATGCCTGTGCCCAGGCATCCAACGTCATGAATCCCATGTTATGTCGGGTAGAGGCATACTCGCTCCCGATGTTTCCAAGCCCGGCTATGAGGTACGCTTCCACTCTTTTCCGGGATTAGAGGTCCTACTCGGCAGCTTCTGCTGTCTCAGCGGTTGCAGCGGCAGCGGCAGCGTTGCGGGTAGCCTTGACCATGCAGACAACCGTGTCGGGCTGGGTGATGATCGTAAGTCCGTCGTAGCTGAGGTCGCGTGCGCGGATCTTCTTGTCGAGTCCGAGGGAAGTGATGTCGATCGGAAGGACGTCGGGGAGGTCCTTCTGGAGTGCGCAGACCTTGAGCTTGCGGAGAGCCTGCCTGAACTTACCACCCTGCTGTACACCGATAGCGTGACCGGTGATCTGGACGGGGATTTCAATCACTACAGGCTTGTCCTCGGAAACCTTGAGGAAATCTACGTGGAGGCAGTTGTCCTTGACAGGATGGAACTGGAGCTCGTGTACGGTTGCGGTGTATTTTTCGCCGTTGTCGAGTACGATGTCGATGATGTAGGATGCAGGGTCACAGAGAAGTCCGCCAAGCTGTTTGGCTGTCACTGTGAAAAGAACGTTGTCGATTCCCTGGCCATAGAGGTTGCAGGGAACGAGCCCCTCTTTGCGGAAGGCCTTGATGACGGCCTTGTTCCCAACTTTACGGACTTTGCCGTCAAGGGTGAAATGCTTCATTGTTTTTTTGTTTAAAATGTGTTACTCAGCCACCGGTCATGCCGGGGCCCCATTGCACCAAAAGCGCCATGCTTTTATTTGGGCGCGCAAATATATGAAAAATATTTCATTATGCAATGAACCGGTTCACTTTACCAGTCCTACAGCCTTGTTCCACCTGGTGTCCCTGTAGGCGTTGGTGAACTTGGCTTCGCCCATGGGGATGAAGGTGCTCAGGCCGCTGTAGTGGTTGATGCTGAAACCTCCGGAACCTGGCATGAAGGAGTCCGTGTGCCAAGGGGTTTCATATGAGGTTATGACTGCTTTGGAAAGGGCGTCGTGGAGGGCGGCTGCCTCAGTGGCGGAGATGCCTGCTTTGAGGAGATAGTCCTCCAGGTCATAGAACCAGTGGGAGCTGTGGCGGTAATAGCGCTGGACATAGCGCGGATCGACATGCTCCAGGTCGGATGCATGTGCATCGATGAGGTTTTTGCACACGTCTGCGAGTCCCTGCATATTGGACGAGACGACCATCGAGACCGTAGCTGACCGGCGGTCTCCATCGTTGTCCTTATAGCAGTTGAAGTAGTCCTGGCAGACGGCCTTGATGTCCGGGCTTCCCTCATTGAAAACCCTTTGTGCAAGGTGAGTGTAATCGAAACCGTCACTGAGTATCTCTGCAGGGGAGAAAGCTATCAGGTCAGCCTTGTCTTTCAATGCATATGCCACTTCGACCCCGCCCATGAAGCATGCGTCGAAGATGATGTAGTCCAGGTGCATCGGGATAGCGTCCGTGAACTGGTCCAGGGACATCTCGAATGGTTTGGGCAGCGTCGTGGGGTATTTTACCTCATCCTGTCCTATGCTTTTTGTCAGGGGGCCGGGGAAGACAGGCCAGCTGTACTGGTCAGCCTGCGGCATGGCCGGCGGAGCCATCCTCGGTCCCGGACCGGACAAGTCGATTACGGAAGAGGAGCTGAAGTAGCCGGGGGGAAGCCACCCGGAGGCATGCGAGCTGAAGATCATCCCGTAGCGGTCGGCGCCGAAGTTGTCCTTAATGTAGCTGAGGGCGGTGTTCATGGTAAGGGAAGAGGCGCCGATGGCGTCCGGAAGTGCCTGGAGGGTGTCCAGCTGCACTTTCCCGTCCATGTCAGTGTACATCCTGATGATGTAGGTAGGGACAGACACTGCGTACCCTTTCTTCAGGCTGCTCCGGGAAATGATGAAGATCCCGTCCTCATAGAAAGCGCCTGTCGGGACATATCCGGACGCAAGTTCCTGGATGTCCTGGTCCAGGCTGGAGGCCAGGTTGTTGAATCCTGCAGAGTACAGGATGAGCGCATCACGTCCGGTCATGCCGTCCTCCCTTTGCGTAGGACTGGTCCTGGGCGTGGAGTCCCCGGGGATGTCAAAGCCGTCCTTGTCGCACGCTGGGAACAGCGCGGCGAGTGCTGTGAGCATCAGCAGTATGGATAGAGTCCGTCTCATTGTATCGTACAAATATAAGCAAGTTTTCTTATATTTGCCGCATGACTAAATTCTTAAGGATGGTTATCATCGCCGGTTCCGCCGCGGCAGCGGCGGCCTGTGTCCGGGACAAGGCTCCCCAGGACTCTTTCAAGTACACTATCGATTCATTTGCGGACATCAAGGTGATGCGCTACCGCGTACCGGGATGGGATGCACTTTCCCTGCGCCAGAAGGAGTACGCCTATCATCTGGCCGAAGCCGCCAAGTGGGGCCGGGACATCACCTGGGACCAGTATTTCAGGTACAACCTGCCTATCAGGCACGCAATCGAGGACATACTGGAGAGCTACTCCGGAGCACGCGAAGGTGAGCAGTGGGAAGGCTTCATGACATATGCCAAGAGAGTCTTCTTCTCCAATGGTATCCATCATCACTACGCTGAGGATAAATTCGTTCCGGGATGTTCCCAGGATTATTTCGCTTCGCTGATGGAGGCTGCCCGCGTGGAAAATGCCGGAGAGCTCCTCAATGTGATGTACAATCCGAACATCTATCCCCAGAGACGTTCGACCTCCAAGACCGGGGACATAGTTGAGCTGTCCGCAGTGAATTTCTACGAAGGGGTGAACCGTGACGAGGTGGACTCATTCTATGACGCTATGGCGGTCAAGGATGACCCTGAGCCGGTTTCATATGGCTTGAACTCCAAGCTGGTGAAGGGTGAGGACGGAGTCATCAGGGAAGAGACCTGGCGCAGCGGAGGCGTTTACGGGAAGGCCATCGACAAGATATGCGCGGAGCTGGAAAAGGCTGCAGGCGTGGCCGAGAACGACATCCAGGCCAGGGCCCTCGGACTTCTCGTGGAGTACTACAGGACAGGAGACCTTAAAAAGTGGGATGAATTCAACATCGAATGGGTGAAGGACACCCTGGGGATGGTGGATTTCATTAACGGCTTCATCGAGGACTATGACGACCCCCTCGGGCGTAAGGCTACATGGGAGGGCTATGTCCACGTGAAGGACTCCGCCGCTTCGGCGCGCACCGAGACGCTTTCCGAGAACGCACAGTGGTTCGAGGACAATTCCCCGGTCGACCCCCGCTTCAAGAAGAAGACTGTAAAGGGGATTTCTGCCAAGGTCGTTAATGCGGTCACCCTTGCCGGCGCCTGCTATCCGTCCACTCCAATCGGCATCAATCTCCCCAATGCCGACTGGATCCGCAAGGAACACGGCTCCAAGTCCGTGACAATCGCGAACATCACCCATGCATATGATGCCGCAGCGCTTGAGGCCCCGGCCAGCACCCTGACGGAATTCGCATGGTCCCAGGAGGAAATCGACCTCTACAAGAAATATGGTGACTACACTGATGAGGTGCACACCGACCTTCACGAGTGCCTCGGGCATGGCTCAGGGCAGCTCCTTCCCGGAGTTTCCCCCACGGCCCTCGGGGAGTACCAGTCCGCATTGGAAGAAGCCCGTGCAGACCTCTTCGGCCTGTACTACATAGCCGATCCGAAGATGATCGAACTGGGAATAATGAAAGACAAGGATGCCTACAAGGCACAGTATTCCGGATACATCCGCAATGGTCTCATGACCCAGTTCACCCGTGTGGAACTCGGCCGCCAGAACACCGAGGCGCACATGCAGAACCGCCAGTTGATATCTGCGTGGTGCTATGAGAAAGGGGCGCGTAACAATGTCATAGAGAAGAAGGTCCGTAACGGGAAGACATATTTCGTAGTGAATGACTATGAAGCCCTCCGCGGCCTGTTCGCTTCCCTCCTCGCGGAGATCCAGCGCATAAAGTCGGAAGGAGACTATGCCGCAGGACGCGACCTTATCGAGACATATGCGGTAAACATCGACCCGGCCCTTCACAAGGAAGTCCGGGAGCGTTATGCCGCCCTTGGCCTGAAACCCTACGGCGGATTCGTGAATCCGGATATCGTCCCGGTGACCTCGGGCGGTAAGATAACAGACTATCAGGTGGTTTACCCGACCGATTACCTTGCCCAGCAGCTTGAGTATGGCCGCAAGTACCGTACTCTCTGACAGGTGGAACTCCTTGAAGAATACTCATCCTATCTCAGGATAGAAAAAGGTGTGTCTGAGAATACGATAAAGTCGTATTGCTCAGACATATCCGCTTTTTTCATCCATTGCGGGACGCCGCCCGTGGAAGTCAGTGCCGAGGATATCCTCACTTACCTTGGCCAGAGGATGGACAGCGCCGCGGGGTCCGGTGGACCGAAGAGCACAGGTGCGGGCAAGTCCCGCAAGAAAGAGGGAGGGGTGTCCAAACGCACTCAGGCCAGGATGCTTTCCGCCCTTAATTCTTTCTTTGACTGGATGGTCCTTGAGAAGTACAGGGACGACAATCCCTGTGAGAAGGTGGAGTTCCCCAAGATGGGGCGCTGGCTTCCGGATGTCCTGAGCGTGGAAGAGGTTGAAGCAATAATCGACTCCGTCCCGGTTGACAACTGGATGGGGAAGAGGGACAGGGCCCTGCTGGAGGTGCTGTACGGCTGCGGGCTCCGGGTTTCCGAGGTCTCATCCCTCAAGGTGTCCGACCTCTTTTTCAAGGAGGGCTTCATCAGGGTGATCGGAAAGGGGGACAAGCAGAGGCTGGTACCTATAGGCGAACCTGCCCAGGAGGCGGTCATCTCATGCCTTGAAAGCCGTCGCGAGCCTGCTCCGGGATGCGACGACTACATCTTCCTGAACAAGGACGGACGTCCGCTCAGCCGGGTGTCCATCTTCAATATGATCAAGCGCCAGGCAATGGCGGCAGGCATCCGGAAGGAGATCTCCCCGCACACGTTCCGCCACTCGTTCGCTACCCATATGATTGAAGCGGGCGCTGACCTGCGTGCGGTTCAGGAGATGCTGGGACATGAGAGCATAATGACTACGGAAATCTACACCCACATTGATTCTTCCATATGGCAGAAAACGGTGCTTGACCATTTTCCATACAAAAAATAATTCCTAAATTTGAAGAAATATTAATCCTCAGTTATCGTGTTTGAAGATATCCTAAACTATTACAAGGACTTCCCTAAGGAAGGTATCACTTTCATAGACATCATACCTACCCTGCGTGACAAGGAAAAGTTCGCCAGGATCATTGACGAGATTGCAGCATGCACCACCGCTCCCAACGTGGCTACCGTGGAGGCTCGCGGTTTCCTTTTCGCCGCCCCTCTGCTCATACGTCCCGGCTCCGGCGTCGAGAATGTAATCCCTATCCGCAAGAAGGGCAAGCTCCCTTACAGCAAAGGTGACCTTGTAGCTGTCGAGATTGTCAAGGAATACGGGCACGACAACGTTTTCTTCCGCAAGTCGGACATCGCTGCCGGTGTTGTGACGGACGGAACCATTTGGGTCTCAGTCCATGATGACGTCCTGGCGACCGGAGGTACCGCGAAGGGGATCGCCGATGCGCTTAACGGCATCACCGTCGAAAAGGACGGCAGGGAGTACCCGGTCCGGGTCAAGGAATTCGTATTCCTCTGCGAGATTGACGGACTTCCCGGCAGGAGCCTTCTGGAATCCATCGCCCCGGTGCATTCCATCATGCACGTTACGGAGTAGCTATCACGCATTTTCCAAGTTTCCCGGCATCCTCACTGCGCAGGACGCCGGCTTCTTCCAGTCCCTTTACGGTCCATTGTGAAGGGGAGTGGTTATTCCTGTAGAGGACTATGCCGTGTGCTGCATATTTCCTGATGTACGGGTGCATCGCCAGGCTGTCCTCAGGAAGTGTCCAGAGCCTGTAAGGCTTGGCTCCGGTAACTGTGACGAGGTCTGAAACCTTGTCGAATTTCTCCCGGTCGAACCGGTACAGGTCCATAAGCTGCTCCGGATAGGAATAGCTGCCTCCCAGTTTGTCCCTGTACTCGACAATCTTTGCCGCATAGAAAGGACCTATCCCGGGAAGGGTCTCGAATGCGGCTGAATCTGCCTTGTTGAGGTCGATCTTCGGGATGTCGATATAAGGCTCCAGCCTCTTGTAAACCGAATCGGCCACGACATATGATCTGGCGAAATCTTCCTTCCTGGAGAAGTGGCCGCCTTTCTTCCTGTAGTTGTCAATGGCCTGTGCCTGCTTTTCGCTGAATCCGAGGCGCTGCAGGTCTTCCGTAGAGATCGTGTTGGGATTGAACGGGAATGACTCACAGGTGCGTGGAGCATATTCACTTCGGATGTTCGTTGCGGTGGAACTCCTTGAACCATAGTTTTTCCTGACAGTCCTGACATCGGCCTTGCCTGCCGGGGCCCCGCTGCCTGGAACTGAAGGCCGGGATTCGATTATGTACACAGTGTCGGGGCGGTCTTTCATCACCTCGATTTTTACTGCCGCCGCCTTGTGAAGGAATAGCGCCGTCTGGAAGCCCATCGCCAGGAAGGCGATTGCGATCACTCCTGTGCGGAATGCTGCTCCCGGGCCTTTGTCATTCTTCTTCCTGTCCATATCCGTCCCCTCTGTCCTTCTGCTCATGGTTTTGTTTCTTTGCCGGTTCTCCGGCCAGTGTTATTACTATCTCTCCTTTAGGCTCATGCTCTGAGTACCAGGCATATGCCTGTGCGAGAGTGCCTCTGAAGTGTTCTTCGTGCACCTTGGAAATCTCGCGTGCGACCGAGCATCTGCGGTCTTCTCCGAAGACTTCCATGAATTGTCCGAGGGTCTTGACGAGGCGGTAGGGCGACTCGTAGAAGACCATGGTGCGTTTTTCGTCTTTGAGGGCGTTGATCGCGGTTGCGCGTCCTTTCTTCTGCGGAAGGAATCCCTCGAAACAGAAGCGGTCGCATGGAAGTCCCGAGCTTACTATGGCCGGGATGCATGCCGTCGCTCCTGGAAGCGTCTGTATTTCAATGCCTTCTTCTGCGCATGTCCTGACGAGGAAGAATCCGGGATCGGATATCCCCGGAGTCCCTGCGTCGCTGATCAGGGCCACGTTCGCCCCGGAAAGGATCTTTTCCTTGATCAGTCCTGCCGTCCCGTGCTCGTTGAACTTGTGGTGCGACTTCATGGGGGTGTGTATCCCATAGTGTTTGAGAAGCACCGAACTGGTCCTGGTGTCCTCGGCGAGGATGAGGTCGGCTTCGGTAAGGACCCTTATGGCACGCATGGTCATGTCTTCCAGGTTTCCTACCGGGGTGGGGACGATGAACAGTTTTCCCTGTGCTGGCATATGCTCTTAGCGGAGTTTCCGGCGTACTGCCATCATGAAGCGGTAAACGAGGTCGGATCCGGTGTTCCAGTCAGGGAAGTTGTCTCCGATGTAGGAAACTGCTTCCGTGAAGCTGGTCATGGAGTTCAGCTTCCCGATAGTGTCGATGAAGGTCTGGGCGTCTCCCTTGAAAAGGGTGTTTATGAAGAGGACCCTGTCGTTGAGGGCGATGCCGCTGATGATGTTGCCGACCGGGGCTCCCGGGATGTCCGTGCGCCAGGTCTCTTTCTTCTCCATCACGTCATGTACGGCTTTTTTCTTCTTCTGGGCGTGGGCCTCGTTTATGTTCTCTACCGGACCTGTCCAGGTTCCTTCGACAGGGGCGGCCTCTTTCTTTGGTTTACGCTGTGATCTGGGCTTTTCAGGCTCCGGCTGGGGCTCGGGTTCCGGGACGCTTGCGGGTTGTGGCTCCGGTTCGGGCTCTGGCATGGGCTCCTCTTCCGGTTCTATCTGTGGTTCCGGTTCAGGCTCTACCTGTGGCTCCGGCTCAGGTTGTGGTTCAGGCTCCTCCTGCATGGCAGGTTCGGGTTCCGGGACGGTTGCGGGCTGAGGCTCCGGTTCCGTAAGGGGCTCTATGACTATGTCTTCGACCCTGGGGAGGTCAATGCTTTCAGTGACATCGATGGAGATGTCAAGCGGTTCATCATTCTGCAATCCTTCGAGCCTGGCTTCCAGGGCTTCAAGGCGTTCCCTGAGAAGGGCGGCCTCCGCTCTCAATTCGGAAATAATCTCGTTGACGTTGTTCTCCATATGTTCAATTATGACTATATTTGCGTTTGACTTCAA
>CADCQP010000253.1 GCA_902803535.1 uncultured Bacteroidia bacterium
ATCGATCTCCTGAAAGAAAATATCTACAATATGGTTGCTGAAATACACGCGGGCCGGTGGCCCTTCAATAACTTCCTCTGGTAAGAGGTTCTACCCCCTGAATTCCGCCTTGAGGAATTCCCTGTTGAGACGTGCGATATGGTCAACTGATATGCCTTTGGGGCATTCCATTTCGCATGCGCGGGTGTTGGTGCAGTTTCCGAATCCAAGTTCGTCCATCTTGGCTACCATGGCTTTCGCCCTGCGTGCGGCCTCCGGACGGCCCTGGGGAAGCAGTGCAAGCGAGCTTACACGGGCTCCTACGAACAGCATTGCAGATCCGTTCTTGCAGGTAGCAACGCAAGCTCCGCAGCCTATGCAGGCAGCAGCATCCATGCTCTGCTCGGCAGTCTCATGGGGAATGAGGATATTGTTAGCATCCTGTGCGGAACCAGTCCTGACAGAAATAAATCCACCAGCCTGAAGGATCTTGTCAAACGCAGTCCTGTCAACTACAAGGTCTTTGATCACCGGAAAAGCAGCACTTCTCCAGGGCTCAACCGTAATCGTAGCTCCGTTCTTGAAATGACGCATGAAAAGCTGACATGTAGTCACATGGTCATCAGGGCCATGAGCCCTTCCATCCACATACAGGGAACATGCACCGCAGATACCTTCACGGCAGTCATGGTCGAAAGCTACTGGATCCCCGCCTTCACGGATTATTTTCTCATTGAGAATATCCAGCATCTCAAGGAATGAAGCATCTGACTCAATGTCAGTTACATCATAAGTTTCAAAATGCCCCTGAGCCTTGGCGTTCTTCTGACGCCATATCTTAACCTTGAAATCCATATGACTAGTCTTTGTAATTTCTTGTTGCTACCTTAATGAACTCGTACTTAAGAGGTTCCTTGTGAAGTACCGGTTCTTTGTCCTCTCCCTTGTACTCCCATGCGGCCACGTACATGTAATTCTCATCGTCCCTCTTTGCCTCTCCTTCAGGAGTCTGGCTCTCTACGCGGAAATGTCCTCCGCAGGATTCATTCCTGTTAAGGGCATCACGTGCCATGAGTTCACCTATTTCAAGGAAATCAGCAAGCCTGAGGGCTTTTTCGAGTTCCTGGTTGAATTCATACTGTGTTCCGGTAACCCTTACTGTCTTCCAGAATTCGGCACGGAGTTCTTTTATCTTCTCTATTGCAGTCTTCAAACCTTCCTCGCTGCGGGCCATTCCAACATACTCCCACATGATGTTTCCGAGTTTCTTGTGGATAACATCAACAGGTTCAGTTCCTTTCACTGCAAACAGCCTGTCGATCTTAGCCTGAACGGCCTTTTCGGCCTCTTCGAATTCGGGAGCGTTGGTGTCTGTCTTCGGCTCAGCAAACTTATGTGAAAGATAGTCTGCGATGGTAACGGGAAGGACGAAATAACCGTCTGCAAGTCCCTGCATGAGGGCTGATGCACCGAGCCTGTTTCCACCGTGGTCAGAGAAGTTGGCCTCTCCGATCGCATAGAGTCCGGGAACGGTGGTCTGGAGATCGTAATCCACCCATATGCCGCCCATGGTGTAATGGATGGCAGGATAAATCATCATCGGCTCTTCCCATGGAGAAGAATCGGTGATCTTGAAGTACATGTCAAAGAGGTTTCCGTAACGCTCCTGAACCCTCTGGTGACCAAGACGCTTGATTGCATCGGAGAAATCCAGGAAAACGGCAAGGCCGCTTTCATTGACTCCGTACCCGGCATCGCACCTTTCCTTGGCTGCACGTGAAGCTACGTCACGCGGAACCAGGTTACCGAAGGCAGGATAACGCCTTTCGAGATAGTAGTCACGATCCTCTTCAGGAATCTGGGAAGCCTTTATCTCGTGCTTGCGCAGCTTCAAGACATCTTCCATCTTCTTAGGAACCCATATGCGGCCGTCGTTACGGAGAGACTCGGACATAAGGGTGAGCTTGCACTGCTGGGTCCCGTGTACAGGGATACATGTAGGATGGATCTGCGCAAAACAGGGATTACCGAAGAAAGCACCTTTCTTGTAGCACTGCCATGCAGCTGATCCGTTGCTGTTCATTGCATTGGTGGAGAGATAATAGGCACGTCCATATCCTCCTGTAGCAATCACTACTGCGTGTGCACCGAATCTTTCAAGCTTTCCGGTAACGAGGTTGCGGGCTATTATTCCCTTAGCCTGACCATTGATAACAACCAGGTCAAGCATTTCATGGCGGGGATAACTCTTGACTGTACCGGCTGCAATCTGCCTGTTAAGCGCTGCATATGCACCAAGGAGAAGCTGCTGTCCGGTTTGTCCCCTGGCATAGAAAGTACGGCTTACCTGCACTCCTCCGAATGAACGGTTGGCCAGATATCCGCCATATTCCCTTGCGAACGGGATTCCCTGTGCAACGCACTGGTCTATGATGGCAGTACTTACCTCGGCAAGCCTGTAGACGTTGGCTTCCCTGGAACGGTAGTCACCTCCCTTGATAGTATCATAGAAAAGGCGGTAAACGGAATCGTTGTCGTTCTGGTAGTTCTTCGCAGCATTTATACCTCCCTGTGCAGCGATGGAGTGTGCACGACGGGGGGAATCACTTATACAGAAGATTTTGACATTATAGCCCAATTCGCCCAAAGTGGCAGCGGCAGATGAACCTCCAAGGCCCGTTCCTACAACTATAACTTCAAGCTTACGTCTGTTGTTAGGGCTGACAAGACGGATTTCGGACTTCCTTTTAGTCCATTTCTCAGCCAATGGCCCTTCCGGAATCTTTGATATCAATTTATCTTCCATATCTGTGTTTTTGATTGAATATTCCCTATAAAAGTAATCAGTCCGCAATTTTAATCATTTTTATCCGTTTAGACAACCTTAAAATGACTCATTAGAACAATGTAGCATCATTTTCCTGGTTCCGGGACGGTATGTACTCATCCAATCCAAGATGGCGGTAGCCTAATTCTGTCACAATCCTTCCGCGCTGGGTACGTACTATGAATCCTTCTTTGATAAGGAAAGGCTCATACACTTCCTCAAATGTTCCCTGGTCTTCAGAAATGGCAGTTGCAATGGTAGATGCTCCGACAGGACCACCCTTGAACATCGTAATGATAGTCCTAAGTATCTTGTTGTCAATTGAATCGAGTCCCCTTGTGTCAATCTTGAGCTTATTGAGGGCAAACCGGCTTATGTTAAGGTCTATCTTTCCGTCTCCCATGACCTGGGCGAAATCCCTTACCCTCTTCAGCAGTGAATTGGCGATCCTCGGAGTACCGCGGCTTCGCATGGCTATTTCACCGGCAGCATCCTCATCTATGGGAATGTTAAGTATACGTGCGCTCCTCTTTACTATCTTTATGAGCTCTGAAGAATCATAATATTCAAGAGGACAGTTGATTCCAAACCTTTCCCTGAGAGGGGCGGTAAGCAGTCCGCTGCGGGTGGTGGCCCCGACGAGGGTGAAAGGATTGAGAGATATGCGGACAGACCTGGCACCAGGTCCCTTGTCTATCATAATGTCTATGACATAGTCCTCCATGGCAGAGTAAAGGTACTCCTCAACCTCAGGGGAAAGCCTGTGTATCTCATCAATGAAGAGGACATCTCCGGTATTGAGGGAAGTCAGCAGGCCGGCAAGGTCCCCCGGCTTGTCGAGCACAGGACCTGAAGTAACCTTCATGTCCACTCCCATCTCATTTGCTATGATATGTGCGAGGGTGGTCTTTCCAAGTCCCGGAGGCCCGTGGAAAAGCACGTGGTCCAGAGCTTCCCCCCTCATCTTAGCCGCCTTTATATAAATGTTCAGATTGGATACTATCTCGGGCTGTCCGGTAAAATCATCCAGGCCCTGCGGGCGGATAATTCCATCCAAATCCTTATCTTTGTCTTCGCTTGTGATATGCGGGTCGAAATCCGACATTTGCCTTTTTCATTACATTATATACAAAGATATGTAATTATTTTTAAAGGTGATGATTTTATTAAAGATGTAGATATGTTTATAAGTGATATTATTTAATTATAATTCAATTATTTACACCACCAATAAAGTTGTTGAATTCCGTGTTTTCCTGGCGTTTGTGAGAAGTTGAAAAGTATGTGTTTTTAATTATTGACACTAAAATCTGAGTTATAAACATGTTTTTCAACTTTGTTTTAACTGAATAAAAAGAAGAGATGTTGATAAACGGAAAACAGACGGGGATCCTTAAAAAACTCATCGATGAAAGGGATAAGGTTTATTGCAGCGGACTTTTCCTGTCTGCCCGTTGGTTTGTACTTTCTCAGGTTGCAGGAAGCGGAATGCATATGATTGTACTTCCTAATAAAGATGCAGCCGAATACTGTGCCGGAGACCTTTACAATATAGTTGAGGGTGACAATGTATTCTTCCTTCCTG
>CADCQP010000254.1 GCA_902803535.1 uncultured Bacteroidia bacterium
ACTATCCCTCCCTTCCAGCCGAAATCTATGTCAGGGACATTGATTCCGCTTGCTCCTTTGTCAGTATAGACCGTGAAAGCCCCTTCATAGAAGAAACAGTCAAAGCCCTCGAATCCGGGGAACAGGGCGCGGAATTCCTCTGAAAGTTCCTCCATCAGGCTGAAGGCCTTCGTCCCGCCTATCGTAAAGAATATGATCCTGCGGATGGAACCGCCGCCCTTGTGGAACTCCTCCGCAAAATGCCTGATGACAAGGCGGAGGGTATCTCCGGTTGCGAGGATGTCACCGATAGCAAGCGTACGGCCGGGCCGTGGGGCGATCTTTTCATATTTTATGTCAAGTCCCTTAATGACATGGTTCTCTATTATCCTCTCGCATGAGACGAAATGTATCTCAGAAACAGGGATACCGAGTGCGCTGCAGGCTTCTTCAATGGGATAGTTGAGCCCGCCGCGCAGGATGGTCAGGATATCGATATCTTCGCCCGGGCCGGTTGGGAAGAGGTGACGTAAGGCTGCGATGGTTTCTTCCAGAAGAGACGTGTAGCACGGGAAACCGACAACTTCGGGAGAAGCGAGGAGACGGCGGCTCCCGGGACCGCTCACGATGAAGAACCTGTTGGAACACCGTGGGGTATCCAGTTCATAAACACTTGTTTCGCCGTACAGGCCTGCATTGTGCAGGCTTGCAGCATCAATTAATGAGGACATGAAAAATCCAGATTAGATGAATCCGGGTTACAAATATCGAATAAAAATTTTGAAAACATGCTATATTTTCGATAAATTTCGGTGACAAAAACGATATTCAAATGAACCTTAAAAACATATGCCTTTCATTCGCGGCAGCGCTGCTTTTCCTTCCCACGGTCCTGACAGCTCAGGGCACCCGGAAAAACGTTGATGTGTTCACTCCCCTTCCACCGGGCCAGGTGAAGCTTAACGGAGGATTCGACAAGGACATATCGCTTTGCAATGAAGTCTGGCAGAAGGAGACCCTCCCATATGAGAAGCTCGTCCAGTTCTTCCGCACCGGACGTCCCCAGTTCGCCCTCGGGGAGATGTGGGGCAAGGCTGTCCGCAGCGGCTCCCTTCTCTACCGCTACAACAACGACCGCGAACTGAAGGAAATACTCCGCCGCACGATGGACGATTTTCTCACCACAGCGCGTTCCAACGGCCTTTACAGCTGCCTTCCGCCCGAACTCCAGCCTGACAGGAACAACACCGGGGACATGTGGGAAAGGGCCTATACCCTTCGCGGCCTGAGCCAGTATTACATATCCGTCGATGCCGACCCCAGGGTAATGGAAGCGATGAAGACAGAGGCACAGGGCATCATAGACCAGGTCGGACCCGCCCCCAAGGTAGACATCAACACCATGGGATGGAGCCGCAACAAGATTGAGTCTTCCTCCCTTCTTGAACCTTTCATGACCATCTACTCCCTCACCGGAGAGAAACGGTTCCTGGATTTCGCGGAATACATAATCCGGTCGGGCGGCTGCCACGGAAGCGACCTCTTCCAGGAGGCCCTGGACAATGTCTATCCCAGGGCAATGGGGAACATTTATCCCAAGGCATATGAGATGCTGGACATATTCGAGGGACTTGCCGAGTACTACAGGGCGACCGGAGAAGAGAAATGGCTGAAATGCCTCACCAACATGTTCCACAATGTCTGGAACAGGGAGATCACCATAATCGGCAACGCAGGGGCTGACCAGCCCTACTTCCCCCACTGGAGGGGAGAGGCCTGGAGCGACACCCGCTTTGAACAGACCAATCCCAAGCAGACCAGGATGATGGAAACCTGCATCGGAGTCACATGGATGAAATACTGCGCACAGATCCTCCGCCTCACGGGTGATCCGCTGGCAATGGACGCTATCGAGCGCTACATCTATAACGGCCTGACAGGCGCCATGAAACACACCGGTGACGGATTCAGCTACTGCAACCTGCTGAACGGCAGCAAGACCACCAATGAAGGCTGGGGATGGAAATTCGACGGACTCCCGGTCACATGCTGCAACCTCAACGGTCCTATCGGAATGGCCTACATCCCCCTGGTGGCCGCAATGCAGGCCAAGGATGGGCCCGTAATCAATTTGTACAATGATGCTTCCATAACAGCTTCCAGTGCATCAGGAGGCAAAGTGGAGCTGGAGATTTCCGGAGGCTTCCCGTGGAGCGGGGATGTCGCCGTAGCAGTCACGCCGGCAAAGAAAGAAAAATTCACCCTCCGCCTCAGGATACCCATCTGGAGTGAAGACACGAAGGTCACTGTCAACGGCTCACCAGTGCAGGCCGTCAAAGCAGGAGAATATCTGTGCATCAAGAGGGCGTGGAAGGACGGCGACACTGTAAAACTCTCATTCGACATGACCGGAAGGCTGCATGACGCCCCCCATGGAAGCAATCCGGCAGGAGATGCGTTCCAGGCCGTAACATATGGTCCTATAGTTCTTTCCAGGGATGAAAACACTGATCCGGCCTACATGGCTCCGGTGCATGTCAAAGCCAAGGACGGAGTCGTAGCCCTGGAGAAAGTCTCTCCCCTGCTCCCGACCACCAGGCTCCAGTTCAGGGTGCCGGTTGAAGGTCCGGAAGGATCGATCCTGATGTGTGACTATGCTTCGGTAAACAACTGGAACGGGACACACATATGCACATGGCTCCCCACCTCAGAATAGGCCGGAGACATCTGCTTTCCCGATGACATCATCCAGGACGAGAGGTCTCCTTCCGTCAGGATCCTCCACGCGGACGGTGCATCCTTTCACCGTCACATCTTTCACATGCCTTAACCAGAAACCGAAGGCCGGAAGGTCTCCGAGGTCCTTGACATTGTAGCGTCCGACTCCAAGTTCGGGAGGATCGGCTTTCCCAAAGTCCTTGTCATGCCCGCCTTTGAAGACCATGCTGACATCTTCGAAGGAAACATCCTCCACATATCCCGTGTGCCGTCCATCCGGAAGCATGAAACCTAATCCACCGTCAACATTCCAGGGGTCCGGAAGCTTATAACCTGCTATGATGGCCGGAGCCTCTCCCTGGCTTCCGTCCCAGGGCTTCCAGCGCACGCTCCTGAATGAACTCCCCGCATATGTCTCGAAGACATCGACTCCTTTGACATGGACACCGCTGATACGGCCTATAGGCGAGTTCGTGATCAGCAGTTCCTTCCGTGCGACTCCGCTTTCATAGAATGAATACATCCCGGCACGCGCACCAAGAGTACGTCCCCGGTTGGAAATGGAGATGAAGAACGGGGTCCTGGAGCGCATTATCACCGAACGCGAATGTACGCTTCCTGTACGGCCGGAATTCAGCCATATGTTGCTGACGCATCCGCCGTCGTTGGCCGAAATCGAGAAGCCGGCCTTGTTGGCCCCCAGGACATATATGTTGTCCACATAGACATCGGAAATGTCGTCCGCGGTCTCTGAGCCGATCTGGAAGAGGTTACAGTTGGTGTCCCCGACTATGTTCCTGACCTTGTAACCGGAAGCCGTCCTGGTGAATCCGAGAGAACAGTCAGAGCCCAGTTTCACTATGTCGTCCGAGCACACGCGGGCATACACATTCTTTACGGTGACGTCGTTGCACCCCATGAAATCATATATGTCCCGGGCGTTACGCTCGTCATGCCTGGAAAGATAGGTATCATGTACATATATGCCGTCAGTCCCGGTCGCGAGCAGCACGAAATGACCTCCCCGGTCAATGTCCAGCATATTATCGCATCCGAAGCGTTCTGATCCTCTGAAATAATATGGCTCATCCGCCTCCGGGTCGTACCACATGTCAAGGCCGTTGTCCGGTCCGCCGATCTCGATGTCACGGCAGAGCTTGAAACAGAAGAGTTTGTCCCCATGCTGGCCGACCGGGTTGTTCATGACACGGTCGCTGGTAGTGAGGTTCCCGGCACCTGTTATCCTCCCGCTTCCCAGGATCTTGACATTGGAAACACGTTCCCCGAAAAAGGCAGAATTATGGAAATAAGTGTGGCCGTCATCCTGCTTGGTGAGATAGTTTTCCGGCTCCCTGTACGGCCCATAGTCAGTCGGGGAAAGTCCGTGACGGTAATCCGCACCCGAGAAAAATGTCTCTTCCGGCTCATCGGTTCCAGGCAAGGCGGAAAGGACGGCATCTGAGTCCAGCAGAAGCCAAACATTGTCCCTCATATGCAGGGTCCTGAAGCAGAAAGTCCCCCGGCTGAACCTGATGCTTCCGCCCCCGTCGCTGCAGACCCTGTCTATCAGGGCATTCAGCCTGTCAGTATCGTCCGCAGAGCCATTCCCGGCTGCGCCTCCGTCAGTGCGGGCATCATATTCCCCCGAGCGGAAAACGACGCAGTTGGAATAACCTGCATGACGGCCTCCCCTGACCTTAAGGCGGAAAAGGATATCCTTTCCTGGTTCGAGGGCGCGGACCACAGCCTTCCCGGCATTGGCGTCCACTTCATAATCACATGGTGACCAATTGCTTCCGAGGTCATATGAAACCTCAACACTTACGTTACGCACCCCCGGAACCGGAGTCCACTCCAGAGTGGTCCTGGTGTAATCATGTTCCCTTTCATACACAGTTTCAGGGATCCGGTGAAGGTCCGAGACCGTCCTCACCACAGGTATCCTGACCGGTACCTTCTCACCCGGCACCCCATCTCGCCCGGAGATTGAGACTCCGAAATCCAGGGACCCTTGCCGCTGGACCTTCACTCCAGCCAGACGGAGCCTGACATCGGGCCCGTTGGACGGCCTGAGATCCAGGCCATTGAGAATGATGCAACTCCCTCCTCCTGGAGTAACTTCCACGGTCCCTTCTCCGACTTTCATCCTTGGATAGCCATCAGCCACCTTCCCGACACGCTGCGCAGGGAGGTCTCTCAGACTCACCTCTCCCCTGCCGATTACATTCACGTAAACATTGTCCTTGCCGATGGGTGAGAGCGCCTCAGGCAAAAAAACACGCAATCCAGCATTTTCCATCCTGCGTGCAGAAGTGATGTCCAGGATGACATCCGTCACGGAATCCTCAGTCAGGCATGGAGTAACCGCCGTAACCGACTGTGCACTTAGATCGATCGTATGCAGGGCCATCAACAGAGATGACACCAGCAGGATAAAAACACCGGAAAATACTTTCTTCATATCCTGTCACAGGCTAATAAACCTCTTATGCATGCAGAAATCCGCTTCGAAGTGAGTTCCGGGTCCATGCTTTTTTCAAGCGGCTCCCCTGCGGGAGAAACCGGCAGGATCCTGTGGAACGGACTTTCCCTGAGGGCCTCTTCAGTGACGCTCCCGCAGACTGCCACGACAGGGAGCCCGTTTGCGCGGGAGAGTATCCCGGCCGGGACCTTTCCCTTGAATGTCTGAAGGTCGATGCGTCCCTCTCCTGTTATCACCATGTCGGCATTCACTGTCAAAGAGTCAAACTCTTGGGCGTCAAGTACCATGTCAATACCGCTCCTGATCTTCCCGCCAAGGAATGAGACCATGGCTGCGGAGATTCCTCCCGCGGCACCTGCACCGGGGAACTGCATGGAAAGTCCCTCGGCCTCATGGAACCTTCCGGCAAAATGCCTGATCCCTTCTTCAAGCATATGCGCTTCTGGTCCGCTGGCCCCCTTCTGCGGGGAAAACATCAACGCTGCTCCGTCAGGCCCGAACAGTGGCGAAGTCACATCACTTGCCACCACAAAAGCGGATTCACGGATAAATGACGGGACATCTTCGGCCGACCATGAACCGATCTCGCCAAGGGTTCCGCCGCAGCATACATCTATAGGGGTGCCGTCACATCTGGAAAAACGCCATCCAAGTGCCTGGAGCATGCCGGTACCGGCATCACAGGTACACGTCCCGCCCAAACCTATGACGAAAGACCTGAAGCCTGAGCCGGCAGCCTCACGGATCACCTCTCCAAGGCCGTAACTTGTCGCTGCCATGGGGTTCCTGTCCTCTTCCTTCACCTGGGTAAGCCCTATGACCCGGGCCGACTCGATCCATACCGTTCCTCCTGCATATGAAGAAATCCCGTATGGGACAGATACTTCCCGCATCAACGCATCATGTGCAAGTACAGTCCGCCGCCTAAGTCCTGGAATGCTGTCCAGGAAACCATCACCCCCGTCCGAGACCCCGAGACATATTACCTTAGCATCGGGACGAGCGGACAGGACGCCTTCCTTCACTGCGGCATTCACCCCGGACGAGGTCAGGCAGCCTTTGAATGAGTCACTTGCAACAACGATTTTCATATGGATGAAGCTAATATACCCATTTTTTCCATATATTTGCGCATTAGATTCTACAATAAAACTGAGATGAAAACCATGAATATCCTAGCTCCTGTCATGGCCCTGCTCGGAATCAGCGGATGCACCGGATTCAAGACCGTACCGGTCCAGGAATTCGAAAAACTTGCAGCTGACGGACAAGTTCAGCTTGTCGACGTAAGGACACCTGAAGAATTCGCCGAAGGGCATCTTACCGGTTCAGTCAACATCGACTGGTACGACGAGGCCTTCCTCAGCAAGGCAGAACAGGCCCTGGACAAATCAAAGGCCGTAGCCGTCTATTGCAGGAGCGGTAAGAGGAGCGCTGCCGCCGCAGCCGCGCTGACCAAGGCCGGCTTCACCACCTACAACCTCAAAGGCGGATTCCTCGCTTGGAATGAAGCCGGGAACCTGGTGGTAAAGGACCTCCCGTATGAAATGGACTCTTTCAAGACTGCATCAGGCAAACAGGTCCGTTTCTACGCTCTGGTCCATGCAAGCATATTGATTGAATATGACGGACTTGAAATACTCGTGGACCCCGTCAGGAAACTCGGAGAAAAAACCATAGACTATTCCATATTCCCCAAGCCTGACCACATCTTGGTTACCCATGAGCATGGAGACCACTTCGACAAGGAATTCCTCACGGCAAATGCCAAAGACAAGCTCATCACCAACGCCAGATGCGCGGAGATGCTTGGATTCGGAAAGACCATGCAGAACGGTGACGTGCTCGAGCTCCGAAATGACATCAAGGTAGAAGCGGTACCCGCCTACAATTATACTGAAGGCCACACCAGGTTCCATCCCAAAGGCCGCGACAACGGTTACATCCTAACCCTGGACGGACTCCGCATCTACATCGCCGGCGACACCGAAGATATTCCGGAGATGTCTGGCATCAAGGACATTGACATAGCATTCCTGCCCTGCAACCAACCCTACACCATGACGCCGGACCAGCTGGTCAAGGCTGCCAGGACAGTCCAGCCTAAAGTCTTGTTCCCGTACCACTACAGCGCAACCGACGTCAGCGGAATCCCAGCTGCACTCCAGGGCATCGACGTCAGGATACGCCAGTACCAGTAGCCCGCAAACATCCTTGCATATGATCCATTTCGATTGCGACTATATGGAAGGGGCACATCCCCTTATCATGAGCCGCCTTCTTGAAACCAACCTCGAGCAGACACCGGGCTATGGGACGGACTGCTACTCCACCCATGCACGCGAGCTCATAAGGGCCGAATGCGGGTGTCCCGATGCCGAGGTCCATTTCCTTGTCGGCGGCACCCAGGCAAATTCCACCATCATCGACGGAGTCCTCAGGCGTGGAGAAGGAGTTGTCTCCGCCGACACCGGCCACATCAACGTACACGAATCCGGAGCAGTGGAACTTGGCGGGCATAAAGTGCTTCCGCTTCCCAACGATAACGGGAAGATAAGCGGCACGCAGCTCCGCGGG
>CADCQP010000255.1 GCA_902803535.1 uncultured Bacteroidia bacterium
GAGAATATGCCTTTGTTGATCTTGAACATGAACTGGGTCTTTGCAGTGTAATCCACCGCTATTCCAGGCCATTCCGCCTCACCGTTCTCGTTATATATATAGGTACAGGCGAATATGTGCTTGAATTCATGTGCTATCGGGCATCCTTCGATGATTTCTTTCAGTCCGGATGAATTGATGTAATGTTCGATGGTGACCCCGTGTTCCTTTCCATAACGGTTAATCAGCGAGAACCATCCTTCGACTCCCTTGAAAAGCTCGATGTGCTTCCCGAACTTCTTGAACTTGTTTTTCTTCAGGGGAATCCCTGCCTTGTGCGCCTCTTCCATCATGAGTTTCATGTAGGCTAATATGTTGCTCGCATCCTGCCCTTTGGCAATGCCGTCTGACATTGTCCAGAATTCCTCCGGAGTCTTGCCGATGGCCTGGATGAAGCCGAATTCCTGCATGTTACCGGGAGAGAGTGTCCCGTCGAAATCGTATATGAGGGCAACTATTGGTTTCTTAGGCATATGATTTTACCACAAATAGAAACAATTGGCGGATTGTCGCCGGAATATTTTCCAATTTGCAAATATAGGAATAAAAGTCGTTTTTATTAATCGTTTGGAATTCTTATTTTTGCCAGCGTCAAAACAGTCACCAGAATCGACATGAAGAATTATCCGCACTATCTTGAGAGGTTGCAGGCTGCGACCAGGAATTATTGGGACAAGTCCGCCCTCAACACTTACAAAGGGGAAGGCTTTACATATGGCCAGATGGCTACTCTTATTGAGAAGTATCACATCTTCTTCCGCAATGCCGGCTTTGTCAAGGGAGACAAGATGGCTTTGAGCGGCAAGAACGGAGCGAGGTGGGGAATGACTTATCTCGCTATAAACACATATGAGGCCGTCGTCGTCCCGATCCTTAATGATTTCCTCCCTGAGAGCGTCTGCGACCTGACGAACCACTCTGATGCCGTAGTCCTGTTTACCGATGCAGGAAAATGGAGCCTTCTCGATATCGAGAAGATGCCGAAGCTCAGGCTTGTCGTCGACTTCGAGGCGATGAAGCTCCTATGGTGTGCGGATCCTTCCATCTCCGATGCTTTTGCAAAGGTCGAAGATGATTTCAAGGCGAAATGGCCCAATGGCTATGGTCCTGAGGATGTGGTGTTTCCGACAGACAACTGGGATGACCTCGCGGTGATCAACTACACTTCCGGTTCAACCGGCAATCCCAAGGGAGTCATGCTTACCTATCGCAATTTCAGCGCTAACGTGGACTTCAGCCAGAGGAATGTGCCATCATCCGACAAGTGCAGGATGGTATCCATGCTTCCTATGGCGCATATGTACGGTTTGGTCATCGAGTTCATCTACCCGCTCTGCAATGGTACCGCCATCTACTGGCTTGGCAAGGCGCCAACCCCGACGCTCCTGCTCAAGGCGATGGCTGATGTCAAGCCGTATCTCCTCATTACGGTTCCGCTGGTGATGGAGAAGATCTTCAAGTCCAAGATACAGCCTCTGCTGGACAAGCCCGTAATCAAGGTCGCAACCAAGATCCCCGGACTCAAGAATGTGATCTACAATAAGATCAGGGACGGGATCGTACAGGCTTTCGGAGGCGAGGTCCAGCAGTTCATCATGGGAGGTGCCGCCCTTAATCCCGAGGTCGAAAAATGGTTCAAGCGCATCAAGCTTCCGTATCTCGTAGGATACGGCATGACAGAAGCCTGCCCTCTCCTGGCTTATAAGAACTGGGCTTATTATGTCCCCGGCTCCTGCGGTGAGGCCGTAGACTGTGCCGACGTCAGGATCGATTCCGAAGACCCGCAGCATATAGTTGGTGAGATCCAGGCCAAGGGCGAGAACATATGCATTGGCTATTACAAGAATCCCGAGGCATCCGAGAATGCTTTCACTGAGGACGGATATCTCCGCACCGGTGACCTTGGCATAGTTGACGCAGAGGGTAACATCTTCATCAAGGGCCGCTCCAAGAGCATGATCCTGGGCCCGTCGGGACAGAACATCTACCCGGAGGAGATAGAGGCCGTGGTGAACAATCAGCCATATGTCGCCGAATCCGTAGTCGTGGACAGGGGAGGAAAGATAGTCGCCCTCGTCTATCTGGATGATAACCAGATAAAGGACAACAAGCTTGACTCCGAGGCCGTCGCCGACATACCTGAAAGCATCAGGATCGGAGCCAACAAGCATCTGCCGAATTACAGCAAGATCGCACTCGTTGAAATCCGGACCGAGCCGTTCGAGAAGACCCCCAAGATGAGCGTCAAGCGTTTCATGTACAAATAGGGCGGAGTGCCATTTTGGCAGGATTGCCGCCCTCGGAACATCCTTTGCTAGCCATATGCTTAAAAAAACATTAAGCATATGGCTAGTAAAGGTAATATTGGAGTAACGACAGAGAACATATTCCCCGTAATCAAGCAGTTCCTATATTCTGACCACGAAATCTTCCTGCGAGAGCTTGTGGCGAACGCGGTTGATGCAACGCAGAAACTCAAGGCCCTCGCATCCAGCGGTGAGTTCAAGGGTGAACTCGGCAGCCTTGATGTGACCGTA
>CADCQP010000256.1 GCA_902803535.1 uncultured Bacteroidia bacterium
AATGTTTTCTGCCATCGGAGATGACGGTGTGATGGGATAGATCGCGGCGTGCTCGCTGAACAGGTATGCGATGTTGGCCACCGCGGTGTTCCCGTCACAAGTGATGAATTTTTTTTCTTTAGCCATAGTTTATAAAAGAATTATTATTTGATTGGTCACAAATTATGCAAATTTAATCAAAAATTCGCAATAACGGTTTTTTGTGGTATTAATCAGTTGATTTATTTACTCAAGGGAGGATTTTCCGGCTAGTGTGATCCCTTCTGCGGCACCTGCGATGCGCTTTACCAGCCCCTGAAGCACTGCGCCCGGGCCGAGCTCCATGAAGAAGCCGGCTCCGTCCGCGATCATGTTCTTTACGGACTGTGTCCAGCAGACCGGGGAGGTCAGCTGCGCGAGCAGGTTCTTCCGGATGACGGCTGGATCGGTCTCGGCCTTTGCGGATACGTTCTGGTAAACAGGGCAGCGCGGAGCCGTGATTTCAGTTTTGTCGATGGCTTTTGCCAGTTCTTCGCGGGCCGGCTCCATCAGGGGAGAGTGGAAGGCTCCGCTGACCGCCAGGGGAAGGGCGCGCTTTGCACCTGCTTCCTTGGCGAATGCGCATGCCTGGGCAACGGAAGCCTGCTCGCCTGAGATGACGACCTGTCCGTTGCAGTTGTAGTTGGCAGGGATCACGATCCCGTCACAGCCCATGCATATCTGCTGGACCTGTTCGTCATCGAGTCCTATTATGGCAGCCATCCCTCCGGGGATATGCTCGCAGCATTTCTGCATTTCGGAGGCACGGATGGAAACCAGCCTTACCCCGTCCTCGAACCTTATGGCGCCTGCGGCGGTGAGGGCTGAGAACTCTCCCAGCGAGTGTCCTGCGACCATGTCCGGCTCGAAATCGTCGAGGCATGCGGCAAGTATCGTTGAGTGGAGGAATATGGCGGGCTGTGTGACCCTTGTCTGCTTGAGATCTTCGGCAGTGCCGTCGAACATTATGTCAGTAATCCGGAATCCGAGGATCCCGTTGGCGGTCTCGAACATTTCCCTGGCCTTGGGAATCTTGTCGTACAGGTCTTTGCCCATCCCTGGGTATTGTGACCCTTGTCCTGGAAAGATGTATGCTTTCTTCATAGTCAGGTTTGTTTACACGTAATGATGCAAAGTTAGCCTTTTATCTGAAAAAATGCTAACTTTGCAATGTCATTCATGCACTAATATGCATGATCCGGCGTATGCCTCTGTAGTCTAATGGATAGGATTTCAGATTCCGGTTCTGACGATCAGGGTTCGAATCCCTGCGGAGGTACCATCAAGGGCGCAGAGGCCCTCTCAGGGCTCAATGAGGCGGCCTGATTCCAGGTCCCGCAATGCGATTTCCTTTATTTCCACATGCCTCTTCTTCCCCGTCGCGGTGTACGGGATGGTGTCAGTGAAGCGGTAGAGCCTCGGACGCTTGAAATTGGCCAGCATGGGGCTCTCCTTGCAGAAAAGGTCGAGGTCGGCTGCAGTCAGCGAGGGGTCGGAAGGTATCACATATGCTACTACTTTCTGGCCGCGCACCTTGTCAGGCACTGAGGTTACGATACAGTCATGCACTTTCTCATTCGTGTTCAGTACGGCTTCTATTTCAGTTGGATAGATGTTTTCACCTGAAGAGATGATCATGTCATCCTTGCGCCCTGCAATGGTGATGAACTGCTGCTCGTCCCAGCTTGCCAGGTCGTTGGTGTAGAGGAATCCCTTGTAATACTTCCGCTGCGTTTCAGCGTCGTTGTTGAAATATGCATATGGGGATTTTGCAGGGGAGGATATGATTACTTCGCCAATCTCCGTCCCGTCGCAAGCAGCCAGGTCATCCGGTTCCGCACGGCGGTCTTCATAGACTTTCACCACCCTTACATCGTCGTCGATGCAGGATGCCCCGGCTGTGCCTGCCCCTTCGGGCAGGTTGAACGGCCTGAGGAAGGTGTTCCAGAATGTTTCGGTCGTGCCGTATCCGTTGAAGATGTTGGGAGTCAGGACCTTCTGGTAACGGATACAGGCCTCTTTCTCGAGCGGGCTGCCCATTGTCACGATTCCTTTAAGGGTCGGAAGGTCGTAATCCCCGTTCTCTTTCTCATCCGCGAGGGCGCCGAGGACTGTCGGGACCCCGATAAGGAACGTAATGCCGTAGCGGGAGGTGTACTCCAGGGTCGTCGCGGCATCGAATTTCCTCATTATCACTATGGCTGCTCCGGCGTAGAAAGCGGGGCACGGCCCTGCGCAATGCAGTCCTCCTCGGTGGAACCAGGGAGTAGTGTTCATCGATATGTCCTGGTATCCCATCGGGAAATGTATCATGACGTCATGTGCGGAGAGGACCTCGTTGATGCTTGTCATAGGAACCCCTTTCGGGTGTCCGGTAGTGCCTGAAGTGTAAAGGCGCGTAGTCTCGTCGTAGATGTTGCATCCTTCGGGAAGGACGGGGTCCGAGGTGGATGAGGAACTGACGAATCCTGCATATGTAATGCAACCCTCCGGGGCTGCGCCGTCCGTGACAAGGATTCGCGAGGGCTTCCATTCACTCATTGAAAGAGCCTGGCTGACAGTTTTTCCGAAGCTCTTGTCATATACGAATATGAATGGCTTTGAGTCATCTATGCTGTAAGCCAGCTCGCCTGCGCTGAGGCGGAAACTCGCCGGGCAGAAAACGCCGCCGGTCTTGTGGGCGGCCAGGTAGCAGAATGCGAATTCCGGACAGTTCGGGAGCATCACCATGATGACGTCACCCTTGCTGAATCCATCTTCCAGGATGGCGTTGGCGAACCGGTTCGCGTCCCGGTTCAGCGTATCATATGTCCAGACGCTGTCCGTCTGCGGATCAATCATCGCCGTGCGGTTGGAGTAGCGTCGCACGTTGCGCATGAAACCCTCGAGCCAGGTGTAACGGGTTTCGAATATTTCCTTGAATGAGTCCATGGAGTCGGATTATCTTGGTCTATTGTATTTTTGCATCCTTTTCGCGGATTTCCACATGGCGGATCTTGCCGCTGATGGTCTTAGGAAGTGCATCGGTGAATTCGATCACACGTGGATATTTGTAAGGTGCGGTAATGTTCTTCACGAAGGCCTGGATGTCCTTGATGAGGGCTTTGCGGGAGAGGTCGCTGGCAAGTTGAGGCTTGTATTCCGAAGCCAGTACGATCGTTGCTTTCACCACGGTCCCACGGACTTCCTCCGGATCAGGGATGCCCGTTACGGCACATTCGACTACGGCCGGATGCCCCATGACGGCGCTCTCAACCTCGAACGGGCTCACGCGGTAGCCGGAGGTCTTTATGAGGTCGTCATTGCGGCCCTCGAACCAGAAATAGCCGTCCTCATCCCTCCAGGCGACATCTCCTGTATAGTAGATGCCATCGTGCCAGGCCTTGGATGTCAGTTTGGGGTTGCGGTAGTAGCCCAGGAAGAGCCCTATGGGACGATTCTGGTCAGTGTGGATGACGATTACCCCGCGTTCGCCGGGTTTCGCTGATGATCCTTCCGGGGTAAGGATGTCTATGTCATATGCGGGAGATGGCTTGCCCATTGAGCCGGGGCGCGGTTCTACCCATGGGAATGTGCCGATTGTGAGGGTAGTCTCTGTCTGCCCGAATGCCTCATGGATCCAGAGACCGGTACGGCGGTGGAACTCTTCGAAAACAGATGGATTCAGTGCCTCTCCGGCTGTTGTACAATGTTTCAGCGAGGATAAGTCGAAACAGTTGAAGTGCTCTTTTATCAGGAAACGGTAGATAGTCGGCGGAGCACAGAAGGAACTGATGCGGTATTTGCTGATGAGTGCCAGCAATTCGGCGGGCACGAACTTTTCATGGTCATATACGAAAACGGTCGCCCCGACTATCCACTGTCCGTAGAGTTTGCCCCACACGGCCTTGCCCCATCCGCTGTCGGAATAGGTGAAATGGATGGAGTCAGGAGTCAGCTGCTGCCAATATGCCGCGGTTATAAGATGGCTGAGTGCGTAGGTGTGGGAATGCATTACCATCTTCGGCTCGTCGGACGTCCCGGATGTGAAGTACATAAGCATGAGATCCTCGCTTTCGTTCTGCCAAGAGCCCCGCTCCCAGGGTATTGCGTTTGCTACTCCTGCCTCGAAGTCCTCAAAGCCTTCCGGAACCAGGGGCCCGATGCTTATGAGTTTTTCCAGATAAGGGCATTTTGGTTCAGCCACGGCTACCTTTTCCAGTATCGGGGCATCGCCGCAGCAGATGATAGCCTTTATTTCGGCCGATTTGCAGCGATAGATTATGTCCTGCGATGTCAGCAGGTAGGTAGCGGGGATTGCGACCGCGCCGATCTTCTCAAGGGCCAGCATTGTGGTCCAGAAAGGAAGACGGCGTTTAAGTATGAGCATTACGAAGTCACCGCGGCCAATGCCAAGTGAACTGAGATAACCTGCAACCTTGTCGCTTTCACGTTTGAGGTCGGCAAAAGTGACCCTTCGTTCAGGATAGGTGTCACTGGTCCAAAGCAGTGCAACTTTGTCCGGAGCTTCCCTGGCCCAGGTATCCATCACATCATATGCGAAATTGAAATGGTCGGGCACATTGAATTTCATGTCCTGTCCTTCACCTATGAGGAATCTTTCAATCATGTCAGTTTAGGTTATGGCTTTACCGCGGACAAAATTATCTGATTGTTCCACATTCTCTAAATCAGTATGGAATAAACGCTATCTTTGTGGGAAATATGGACATTTTTGGTTGGAAACGCCCTGATCTTATCTAAATTTCCTATCTTTGCAACATGGATGACCAGCTTTTCCGTCTCGAGATGGTGCCGCGTATGGCGCGTACCCTTCAAGTGAAGGGGGCCTTCGTGTTTTCCGACAACCTGGACATCCGCCTGCCTGGGAGGATTGCATCGCTTCTGGCGGAAGGAAAGCCGACGAGGACCCTTCGGCCTTCCGGGATGAGATTCCCTTACCGCCTGGATTTCAGTTGTATCCTGTTCGTGGAGACCGGAAGGGTGGACAGCGTGATAAACACCAGTTCATACAGGATGAATGCATGTTCAGTCCTGCTCGTCCCCTCCGGAGCCGTCCTCCATTCGATAGAGTACCAGGCCGGGACCCGTTTTCTGATAATTGCCTGGAATTCAGCCCAGCTCTTCGCAACGATGAATTCCCGCTCTGCGCACATCCTGCGGCGGGCAATGGTGGCTCCGCTGCATATGCCAGTCAGCCGTGAGAGGATGTCGCGCTACGTCCAGCTGCTGCGTATCACCCTTCATGTTGCTTCCGGTGGTCCCGAGTACTATTTCCAGGAAGACATCATAGCAGGCTTTGCGGAAATGCTGTCAGGCGGAATGGCCAAGATGATCCTTGAGCACCAGAAGGCTCCGGAGCACACCTCAAGGGAAAGGTTCATCCTTGACCGGTTCATGGACCTGGTCCAGAAGAACTGCAGGGAGCACCGTGACCTTGCATTCTATGCAGGTGAATTATTCTTGTCTCCCAAGTACCTTTCTCGCATAGTGAGCCGTGTCTCCGGCCGGAGGGCGGTTGACCTGATTCGGGAAAATGTCATCTCCGAGGCCCAGCTGCTGCTCTCGCAGGGAGAACTCAACGTCCAGCAGGTCAGTCATATGCTTAATTTCCCGAATCCTTCCTACTTCGGGCGCTATTACCTGAAGGCGACCGGGGAGACGCCCCTGGCCTTCCAGCGCCGCAAACAGTGACAAATAAATTTTAACGTGATGAAAGACAGAAGTATTGAAGTCCGTGGGGCTAAAGCCCATAATCTCAAGAACATAGATGTTGACATTCCTTTGGGGAAGATTACCGGGATAGCCGGGGTCTCCGGCAGCGGGAAGTCTTCACTTGCGCTGGGAGTGCTGTACGCCGAAGGTTCGCGCAGGTACCTGGAGTCCCTTTCTACATATACGCGCAGGCGCATGACCCAGGCGTCCAGGGCACAGGTCGATGAGGTCAGGTACGTCCCGGCGGCGCTCGCCCTTCATCAGCGGCCCGGAGTCCCGGGCATCCGCAGTACATTCGGAACTTCCTCCGAGCTGTTGAACAGCCTTCGACTGATGTTCTCCCGTCTTGCAAGCCACCGCTGCCCCAACGGCCATTATCTGCCTCCTTCCATGGCGGTCGCCCTGGAGCAGGAACTGGAATGCCCCGAGTGCGGGGCCAGGTTCTATGGTCCCGGAGCTGAGCAGCTGGCCTTCAACAGCGAGGGAGCCTGTCGCCGCTGCGGCGGTACGGGAGTGGTCCGTACAGTGGACGAGTCCACACTGGTCCCGGATGAGAACCTGACTATCAAGGAGGGAGCGGTCGCACCGTGGAACTCCCTGATGTGGAGCCTTATGGTTGATGTCTGCAAGGCCATGGGGGTCAGGATAGACGTGCCTTACAAGGATCTGACTCCGCAGGAGAAGGATATAGTCCTCCATGGGCCTGCAGAGAAAAAACACATACTCTACTACACCGAGAA
Organism: uncultured Bacteroidia bacterium; assembly: GCA_902803535.1. Taxonomy (GTDB): domain Bacteria; phylum Bacteroidota; class Bacteroidia; order Bacteroidales; family UBA932; genus Cryptobacteroides. Next base: position 6,474 of record CADCQP010000256.1, read on the forward strand.
AACCGGCCAGGCAGCCGAACTTGATTTTACATATTACAATGCGACCTACACGGTGGAGAATGCGCTGTCCAAGGTTAAAGACGAGAAAGGGATGAAGCGCGTGGAGAAGTTTCTCCGCGAAGACATATGCCCTGAGTGTGGTGGAACGCGTCTTTCGGATGCGGCAAGGGCTCCGCTGCTGCGCGGGATATCCCTCGCAGATGCGTGCCGGATGCCGCTTTCCGAGCTCATCGAGTGGGTGAAAGGCGTCCCCGCCTCCCTTCCCGAAGAGATGCGTCCCATGGCTGAGAGGATATGCGAGTCATTCCATGACACCGCACACCGTCTTGTGGACCTGGGGCTGTCCTACCTGTCGCTGGACCGGGCTGCATCCACCCTTTCGACGGGGGAGAGGCAGCGGGTGCAGCTGGCCAGGGCGGTCCGCAACCGTACCACCGGAGTGCTGTATGTCCTTGACGAACCTTCCATCGGACTTCATCCTTCAAATCTGGAAGGTCTTGTGGGAGTGATGGATGACCTCGTTGCAGACGGGAATTCCGTCGTTCTGGTTGATCATGACACCCAGGTGCTCCGGCATTCAGACCATATCATAGAACTGGGCCCCGAGGCTGGGGCAAAAGGCGGGAACGTCATTGCGGAAGGAACTGTCTCACAGATTGTCGGGAACCCGGCTTCCCGGATAGGTCCTTTCCTTGGTGCCCAGGAGCCCCTGCTGAGGGAAGCCGCCTTGGGGAATCAAAACACAGACGGCGTTTTCGCTCACGGGAGCATATACCTGAAGACCGGTCCCGTCCACACGGTAAGACCTCTGGAAGTCCGTTTCCCGAAGGGGAGACTTTCAGTAGTGACAGGAGTCTCAGGCTCCGGGAAGACCACCATGGTCCTGGAGAGCCTGATTCCGGGACTCCAGGCATATGTGTCCGGAAAGCCTCTACCATCGCATGTGGTCTCAATAGAGGCTGATGGCATCCGTCAGGTCAAGCTCATAGACGCGACTCCGATCGGGATCAACATACGTTCTACTGTGGCGACATATGCCGACATCCATGACGAGCTCAGGAAGATATATGCGCGCAGTGATTCCGCGAAAGCCGGAGGGTACAAGGCGGGGGACTTCTCCTACAACACAGGCTCGCTGCGCTGTCCGGTCTGTGACGGTACCGGGAGCATAAGCCTTGACGTGCAGTTCCTTCCGGATGTGGATATACCCTGTCCGGATTGCCACGGTTCACGTTATGCACGTGAAGCG
>CADCQP010000257.1 GCA_902803535.1 uncultured Bacteroidia bacterium
CGGATTCTTTGTCGCTTCGAAGGGCGGTCACAATGCCCAGAGCCACAACCACAATGACATCGGCACCGTTTCGCTCTACTACAAGGCTATCCCGTTCCTCATCGATGCAGGAGTCGGAACCTACATCACGAAGACTTTCAGCTCGCAGCGCTATGAGATCTGGACCATGCAGGGGAACTACCACAACATCCCGATGATCAACGGTATCCCCGAAAAGGAGGGACGACAGTACGAGAGCAAACAGTCCACGTTCAACCCCAAGACCATGACTTTCTCGGTGGACTTCGCCGGAACATATCCCGCAGAGGCGTGCGTCAACAGCATGCTCAGGAATGTCACCCTGAAGAACGGGGTCGTGACCATCAAGGACAGCTACTCGCTTTCCCAGTCCAAGAAGCCCACGGACTTCAACTGGCTGACATGGGGTGACGTCGACATCAAGACCCCCGGCAAGGTCAAGATGACCGTCCAGGGCGAGACCGTAATCCTCAACTACGACGCCAAAAAACTGGAGCCGATTATCGAGACCATCGTCCAGGACGATCCTCCGCTGAAGAGGGTCTGGGGAGACGAGATCTACCGTGTCACCCTGCGTGAGCGCAAGGCCGCGACGAAGGGAGCATATACATTCACTGTCACGCCTGGAGCTAAATAGTCGCTTTCCGGAGACGTTTTGCTCCTGAAAACCTTCGCTTCGCTCATCCCACCACCGCTTCGCGGCGGTCCCCCCGTTCACGAGGTCACGGGCGACCACGGGTTTTCAGGAGCAAAACATCTCCAGCACCATCCACGGACACCACAACGGTACCGCGCCCCGAGGTCATGGGCAACCACGGGTTTTCAGGCGTATCCGGCCTCCGGAAAAGTAAATATGCCGCTCAGGCCAGGACGTTCTTGGTGCTGACCTTGGCTATGAACTGTTTGATGTAGAGCGGCTCGAAATAAGCCACATCCTGGAATTTTCCCTCTTTGAAAGCCTTCTCCGCAGGGCGGAGCATTGCAGACGCCCTCGGGCAGGCCTCCAGGAAAAAGGCATTCGGACTGGACAGCACATCCTTGCATTTGAGGGCTCCGTCTCCTATGAAGAGGACGGGGCCTTCTTCGAGTTGTGCGGCAAAACTCTCCGGAGTCACAACCTGCGGCTCGATTTCAGTGAGACGGTCTCCTGCCGCGGAATAAACTGCAGCATATACTTCCATCCTCCTGGCATCTATCATCGGAACGATGTACTTGAATTCCCCTCCGGGGCATATGCATGCGCCGGAGATGGCATCAATCGCCTGCTGGTAAAGTATTTCCATTGTATCGACGGCAAGCAGTGGGATGCCTGCGCCGAAACATAGTCCCTTCGCGGTGGAAACGCCGACCCTCAACCCCGTGTAGGAGCCCGGCCCCATACTCACGCAGACAGCGTCGCAGTCCTGGGCCTTCAGTCCCCTCTCGTCAAGCATCTCCTTTACGAACGGGGCAGTGAGCGATGCATGCTCACGGGTCCCTGCACTCTCACGCACGGCTACGATGGCTCCGTCCTCGGCGATGGCCGCAGAACAGAGCGAAGTCGAAGTTTCAATCAGGATTATCTTCATGACTTGAACAGGAGGGTTTTCAGATATGGGAATATCAGCTGGGCCGCGTCATGCAACGGAGTGTAGAGGACAGAGCCGGAAAGGACCTCGCTGTCCACCAGGGACAGCTTGTCATTGACTGCATCGAAAAGCAACACGGCCACTCCGATGGCCAGAGCGGCCTTGATGACCGCGAAAACCACTCCCAGCAGTTTGTCCAGCCAGCCCAGCATGACTACCTTCACCAGTTTCTCGGCCAGGTTGCCCAGCAGATTGACCAGCAGGATCACGGCCGCGACGATGATGATAAAGGAAATCACCCAGAGGACGGTCTTGTTCACCTCCAGGAGGGGCCCTATCCATGCACTAACAGTGTTGGTGAACTTGAATGCCACCCACACGCTCAGGACCATGCCCACCAGGGAGAAAACCTGATGGATGAAACCCTTCGAAATACCGCTTATGACAGCAGGTACCAATGCTATAAGCAAGATGATGTCAACAGTGTTCATATTGCATAAAACTGTCGGAATAGCTATCTTTGCAAGCCATTCTGCGCACAAAATTAGCAAATTTTAAGTGATTGCATATGAAATTCAAAGAATATAAAGGTCTGGACCTCGTTGCGACGGGCGCTGAGGTGCTCGAGAGCTGGAAGAAGAACCACACCTTCGGGAAGTCGCTTGAAAAACGTGAGGGAGCTTCCGAATTCATATTCTTCGAAGGACCTCCTTCGGCTAACGGCAAGCCCGGAATCCACCACGTCATGGCCCGTTCCATCAAGGACGCGATCTGCCGCTACAAGACCCAGACCGGCTTCAAGGTCAGCCGCAGGGCCGGATGGGACACCCATGGCCTGCCCGTGGAGATCAACGTCGAGAAACTGCTCGGGATCCACAAGGAAGACATCGGCAACACTATATCGGTAGAAGACTACAACAAGACCTGCCGCAGGGAAGTCATGAAGTACACCGAAGAGTGGGTGGACATGACTGAAAGGATTGGGTACTGGGTCGACATGGACGACCCCTACATCACTTACGACAACAGGTACATCGAGACCCTGTGGTGGCTGCTGAAAAAGATATATGACAAGGGCCTGCTCTACAAAGGGTTCAGCATCCAGCCCTACTCTCCTTCCGACGGTACCGGCCTGAGTTCCCACGAGCTCAACCAGCCGGGATGCTACAAGGACGTTTCCGACACCACCGTCACAAGCCAGTTCCTCATAATCAAGGATGCCAAGTCCCAGCCCCTCTACGGAACGGGCTCGGTCCCGGTCTATTTCCTGGCATGGACGACCACTCCATGGACCCTGTCTTCGAACACAGCCCTCTGCGTAGGCCCCGGAATTGATTACGTCAGGGTCCACAGCTTCAATCCGTACACCGGAGACGAAGCCATCTACGTCCTCGCAAAGGACCTGGTAAAGGAGTGGTTCAACCCCAAGGCAGAAGGCCTCAACTTCAGCGATTACCACAAGGGTGACAAGCTGGTGCCCTGGAAGCTCCTCGACGGGACCTTCAAAGGCAGCGAACTTACAGGGATCCGCTACAAACAGCTGATTGACTGGTTCAAGCCCCTTGAAGGAGACGCCTTCCGCGTTATCCCCGGAGACTATGTCACCACTGAGGAAGGAACCGGAATCGTACACATCGCCCCGACATTCGGAGCAGACGACAAGAAGGTGGGAGAAGCCAACGGGATCCCGGCGATGCAGTGCCTGGACCGCCAGGGACGCAGGCAGCCCCTGGTGGACCGCAGCGGCCGTTACTGGAGATTGGAAGATCTTGACCCGCAGTACGTTAAAGGCTTCGTATCGCAGTCATATGATTCTGTCGCAGGACGCTATGTAAAGAACTCCTTCGACGATTCTATCCCCGCGGACGCCCCCACCCTTGACATTGACATATGCATGCAGCTCAAGGCTGACGGACGCGCCTTCAAGATTGCAAAGCACGTCCACAGCTATCCTCACAGCTGGCGCACGGACAAGCCGGTACTCTACTATCCCCTGGATGCATGGTTCATCAAGACCACTGCCGTCAAGGACCAGATGGTAGCCCTTAACAAGACTATCAGATGGAAGCCGGAATCCACGGGAACCGGACGCTTCGGCCAGTGGCTGGAGAACATCCAGGACTGGAACCTGTCGCGCAGCCGCTTCTGGGGCACCCCGCTCCCGATCTGGCGCACCGAAGACGGCAAGGAGGAAATCTGCATAGGCTCGATCAAGGAACTCTACAACGAGATCGACAAAGCGGTCGCTGCAGGGATGATGAAGAGCAACCCGCTGCGTGACAAGGGCTTCGATCCTGAGGACATGTCGCATGAAAACTACGACAGGATCGATCTTCACCGCCCATATGTGGATGAAATCGTGCTCGTCTCCCCCACCGGTCAGAGGATGCAGAGGGAACCGGACCTCATCGACGTGTGGTTCGACTCGGGCTCGATGCCATATGCACAGGAAGGCCTGAGGAACCTCGGCTCCGAGAAATTCGGATGCACCGCAGACTTCATCGCAGAAGGAGTCGACCAGACCCGCGGATGGTTCTACACCCTGCACGCAATCCACACCATGATCAGCGGCACACCCGCATTCAAATGCGTGATCTCCAACGGTCTCGTCCTTGACAAGGAGGGGAACAAGATGTCCAAGCACCTTCACAATGCAGTGGACCCGTTCCTCGAACTTGACAAATTCGGCCCCGACACCCTCCGCTGGTACATGCTTACAAATGCCCAGCCCTGGGACAACCTGCGCTTCGACGAAAGCGGAGTTGACGAAGTCCGCCGCAAGTTCTTCGGCACCCTCTACAACACATATGCCTTCTTCGCGCTCTACGCGAATGTCGACAACTTCGATGTCAAGGCACCGGAAGTACCTGTGGACCAGAGGCCTGAGATCGACCGCTGGCTCCTTTCCCTGCTTGAGACACTGGTCACCAAGGTGCGGGCCGCATATGAAGATTACGACATCACCACGGCCGGACG
>CADCQP010000258.1 GCA_902803535.1 uncultured Bacteroidia bacterium
GCTGGCCCTGTTGATTCTCCCTCTCCACGAGATACTCGCGGATGAGGGGATGTGGCTTCCTTCCCTGATTTCACAGCGGATTGAGGACATGCAGAAAAGCGGCTTCAGGCTGACTGCAGAAGATGTTTACAGCATAAACCAGGCATCCCTGAAGGATGCAGTGGTACTGTTCGGAAGCGGATGCACCGGAGAGATCGTATCCGACGAAGGCCTCTTACTGACAAACCATCACTGCGGATACAGCTACATCCAAAAGCACAGCAGCGTCGAGCATGACTACCTCAAGGATGGATTCTGGGCCATGTCACGCAATGAGGAACTCTCTAATCCAGGGCTCACCGTCAGCATCCTCGAGCGCATGGAAGACGTGACCGAGGCTGTCCTGAAGGGATATAAGCCCGGGATAAGCGAAGAGAAACGCGAAGAGATCGTCAAGAAAAACTCCGAAGCCCTCTCAGAAGAGGTCAGCAAAGAGGGGAAGGGACTTCGGGTAAGGGTCGAGCCCCTCTACTACGGGAACCAGTACTTCCTTTTCGTGTTCAAGGTCTACAGGGATGTCCGCCTGGTCGGGGCGCCGCCTTCGTCCATAGGCAAATTCGGAGGAGACACTGACAACTGGATGTGGCCAAGGCACACCGGCGACTTCTCAATCTTCAGGATCTACGCAGGCAAGGACAATGAGCCTGCCGACTACTCCGAGGACAATGTGCCTTACCGCCCGAAAAGGTCATTCAGGATCTCACGTTCGGGAGTGAAAACCGGAGACTTCACTTTCGTCTATGGCTGCCCGGGAAGCACCAGGGAATACGTCACCGCAGAAGACGTCAACTACATAGGATATGTCTCGGACCCGCAGAAGATAGCCCTCCGCACGAAAAGGCTCGACATCCAGAAGAAGTATATGTCCCAGAGCCAGGCAGTGCGGATCCAGTACTCCTCCAAGTACGCATCAGTATCCAACGCCTGGAAGAAATGGCAGGGGGAATCAAAGGGGATAATCCGCCTGAACACGGTAGCCGCCAAGAAAGCCTATGAGGCCCGTTTCAGGGAATGGGCAAAGGGGACACGTTACGACGGTCTCCTCGACAGGCTGGACGGCCTGTATGCCCAGCGCAACCCCTACTTCCTGGCCAATGAATATTACACGGAGACCGTCAGGACGGTTGAGATCCTGCAGTTTGCCGCAGCTACGAAGGGACGCCTGGCCGACGGGAAACCGCTCACGGAAGCGACAGAGGCTTTCTTCAAGGATTATTACCAGCCTATCGATGAAGAGACCTTCACAGCCATGCTCTCCGAATTCGACGCAAAGGTCAGTGACGGATTCAAACCGGCATATTTCAAGGAGCAGCTTTCATCATATGGCAGCATCGAAGCATGGAAGGATGACCTTTTCAGCAAGAGCCTGTTCACAGACAAAGATAAAGTCATGGCGCTCACAGCATCCGACATGGATGCAGTCAACTCTGATCCTGCCATCCTCCTTGGCGAAGCATTCAGTGACATGTTCACCAAGGATGTCCGCGGCAAGCTTACAGACATCAACAGGCAGATCAACCTCGCCTACAGGGATTACATGAAAGGACAGATGGAATTCGAGCCGGAAAAGGACTTCTACCCCGATGCCAACCTGACACTGAGGATAGCTTATGGTCATGTACAGGGCTACAGTCCCGCAGACGGAGTCGAGTACTTCCCGGTGTCTACCCTTAAAGGCATCATAGAAAAGGATGATCCAGACATATTCGACTACAATATCCCGCAGGCCCTGCGTGACGTATATGCACAAGGAGGCCATGAGGACCAGCCGGTATGCTTCCTGGCCACGAACCACACATCGGGAGGCAATTCAGGAAGCCCCGTGATCAATGCCGACGGAGACCTCATCGGGATCAATTTCGACCGCGTGTGGGAAGGGACGATGAGCGACATTGCCTTCGACCCGGCGTTCTGCAGGAACATCTCACTGGACATACGTTACCTGCTCTTCATCATCGAACATATAGGACATGCATCCTACCTGTTCGACGAGATGAAGTTCAACTGACAGGCTTATAAGTGCATATTAACCCTCAGTCCGGCAAGAAGCCATATGCCGGGCTGCCTTACTGCACCGAAATCCAGGTAATCGGCATCCAGAAGGTTGTTTGCCTTCAGATAGAGGGAATACTTTCCGCGCTGCCACTCCAGCCTTGCGTCCACCAGTGAATAAGGTTTCAGGGACGAGTCAGTGCTCTCACGGTCCTGGAAACGATAGGAAAGATTCAGCGACAGGCTCTTGGCAAGACGGAAATCCGCCTGGACTACAACCTTGTGCCTCAGATACTCCATCGCGTACATTGAAAGCAAGCCGCTCTCAAGTTCCTTTGACTGGGAGATGTGGCTGTATGCAGCATCCAACTTGCTTATAAAGAAATCCTTCCGGCCCAGCATACGAGGGAAATCCCACCTCAGGGACACCTCCTGACCGAATGTTGAGAGGACAGTATGATTGACCGATGTCCACGGAGCGTCCTCCCCTGCAGAGGTGTCCTTTATCCAGTCGATCATGTCATGCCCGCGGTGATAATACACGCTCAGGACAGCAGAGAAGCCGTTGGAGAGGTACTTGACTCCCCCTTCATATGAAATCATCTTCTCGGCCTTCAGGTTCTTGTCCGCCTTGTGGCCGCCTACGGAATAGTACAGGTCAGTGAAGGTCGGGGTACGGAAAGAACTGTTGACCGACGCATAGAGTTTCCAGTTGCCAGCGAACCTCCAGCTGGCATCCACCCCCGGATAAAGGCGCATGGGCTCGTCACCGAGACTGCTGCGGAATGCCAGGAGACCAGCAGAGGCAGTGAACCGGCTGAGGAGGACATTGTGTTCCAGGAACAGGCTGTAATTGTACCTGTCCAAGCCGACAACATACTTGCCATGAGGAGTTTCCAGCGGTTCGCCGAGATTCGTGCTCCTGATTCCCTCACGACGTATCTCGCCGCCGAAGACCGTACGTCCGATGACGGTCTCGATATTGCCCGAAAGGCCTGCCCCAAGGACATTCGTCCTGTGATAGTTGAACGGATACTTGTCAGGTGCGCCGCGGAAAAGTTCGAAGCGGTCAGCGCTGTAGTTCCAGTAAACGGAAGGCTTCAGGTGCCAGAACCCCTTGCCGGAGCTGCTCAGGGACAGGAAAGTCTTGGCAGTATGTTCGAACTGGTCATCGAACTTGGATGAATAGAAGGTACTGGAGCCGAAGTTCCTGAGGCTCATTCCAGCCTGGAGGTCAAGGTCCCTGCGGGTGAAATCACCCCTAAGGTGGTAATATGCCTTACCGCTCTGGAAATCATTGTTGAGATTACCGCCGCTGGAACGGCTGAAACCATCGGAACGCTGGCCCCCTGCCGAGACATGATGGCTGAAAGGACCGGTACCGAAGATCGCTGATGCATTTGCGGACACCGTCCCCATCCCGCCGGCCTCCAGCTGCACGACTGCCTCATTGGATGCTGAAGAACGGGTGACTATATTGATAGCTCCCACCAGGGAAGACGTCCCGTAAACCCGCGAAGAAGGTCCCTCAAGGACCTCGATATGGTCTATATCCGAAAGGCTCACCGGGAAGTCCACCGCATTGTGTCCCGTCTGCGGGTCACTGATGTTTATCCCGTTCAGCAGGATGGCGATCTGGTCGAAGGTACCGCCTCGGACACTTATGTCCGTCTGCATGCCCATCGCCCCCCTCTGCCTGACATCTACTCCGACGGCGTATTTCAACAGGTCATTGACATTGTCCGATGGAGAATTGGAGATGCAGAGACTGTCCAGGACCGTCACTATCCTGGCGCTCTGGTTAAGGGACATCGCCAGCCGCGTACCCGTAACTGTCACCCTCTCAACAGAGTCCTTGAGTTCTTGCCCATACGCTGTGCCGTCAGATACGGACACGCTTAAAAACACAGCCAGAAAGGCGCCGAATGCATATTTTCTAATCATAGGGCGGCAAAGGTACGAAGAAAAAACGAGAAAAGCAGATGCCGCCCATGGCTTTCTAAAGCCCTATCGGAGTCATCCGGATCGAGGATACTTTCGCGCTGGCCATATCGCCGCCGGAAGGCATCAGTGTAATCGTGTGGGTACCTGGGGTCCCTACCCTGATCCAGCCTAAAGGCTGCCAGGCATATGCACTGGTTATCTTGTGCCAGTCGATCAGAGCCATTTCGCCGTCAAGCAGGACTTTCCATTCCACCGGATCCGCTCCCGCATAATCAAGCTCGACATTATATATTCCCGGAGCCTGGAATCCTACTGTCCATGTTACGGTAGAATTCTCGTTGAAGCCCTGGGCGACATTGCGGAACTTCCATTCCCCGAACTTCTCCGTCCAGCTGTTCTTCCTGACCCTGCAGTCCTTCACGGATGCCAGTTCCGCAGGGAAGGTGCTCGTACGGTCAGGATCGGCGCATATGGTTCCGTCCACCTCTATCTCCCCGTTCAATGCCAGCTCGATGACAGAGGCATATTCCCCGGGAACCTCTTTGGGCACATTGATGCAGAGCCATCCGTCTCCTTCAGAAAAAGACAGTTTCTTTTTCCCTTCCAGCCTGGCCGATTTCACCGGTGTCTTCAGACCCGGGACCCACAGTCTCCCGTTTGAAGGCCAGTCGAACACTATGAGTTCTATCTTGTCCCCCTGGACCACTGCATCGCCCCATGGCAGGGCATGTCCCCATGGAGACGCACCGGCGCCGTAAACAGCCTGGGGATGGGCATGGACCCATTTCCCAGACTTTCTCAAGGCGGCAGCAGCCATCTCAGGGATCCTACCCTTCGAATCAGGGCCTATGTTGAGCATCCAGGTGCCACCGCGGGCGATAGTCGAAACCAATGTCCGGACTATGAACTCGGGAGACTTCCATTCATTGTCATATTTGGAGAATCCCCATCCGACCTGGGTAACGTCAATCCCCTCCCAGCGTCCTTTCTGATTGGATACAGGCACCTCCATGTCACCGAGGGTCCTGTAATCCCCCAGCCCGTTGCCGACGCGGCTTGACACCAGGGCATGAGGCTGGTTCTTCCTGACCAGGTCCACAAGCTCCTGGGAGTACTTCCTCTGCATCTCGCCGGGCGTGTCGAACCAGATCAGCTGGATATCGCCATATCTGGTGGTGAGCTCTTCAACCTGGGGCACGCATTTCGTCCTGAAATACTCATCGAACGACACAGGTCTGCCGGATGCGTCAGTCTGCGGTCCCCTGCCCCCTCCGGGAGCCGTCCAGTCCTGGAACTGGGAATAATAGAATCCTATCCCGAGGCCCTCCCTGTGGCAGGCTTCTGCCAGTTCTGCCATAAGGTCGCGCTTAAGCGGAGTCGCATCCACGATGTCGAAGTCACTGACCTTGGTGTCGAACATCGCAAAGCCTTCATGATGCTTGGAAGTGATTATGATATACTTCATTCCCGCGTCCTTGGCAAGCTGGACTATAGCATCGGCATCGAATTCGGAAGGATTGAACGTGGCTGCCTCGGCCATATATTCTTCCATCGGGATATCCGCCTGGCCGTGATTCATTATCCATTCGGCATTGCCGTAATAAACCTTGTCCTTCCAGACGCCTTCCAGTTTGGAATACAGCCCGAAATGGATGAACATGGCATAGTTGCCATCATCAAAGAGGATTTCCTGCTGCGAACGGGTATCTTCTGCGGCCGTCTGTTCCGGCTGCGGACCACAAGCGGCCAGAAGCATGGCCACGGACAAAAAAGGAACAAAGAATCTCATCATATGCATTTAAAACAGAATTCCTGCTATTTGTACAATCCCTCGCGGGAAAGGAGATGGTCAAGGTTCGAGAGGCCGTAAAGCACCACGGAGGTCACGATGGCCGAATGCTCCATGTACTCCGGGATAAGCTTGTTGTAGATGTCCCTCTCGGTGTGCCATATCTCATTGTAATCGAAGTTGTAGCCCTTCGGGTCCCTCTCCTGGAATCCTATCGTGGGCACGCCGTTCATGGCAAAATAGGCATGGTCGCTGCCGCCGGCCTTCGTCGGACGCTCCTGGGGCTCACCTTCCCGCTTGATTACTGTGAACGGGAATTCAGGATTCAGGTCCGCAAGAGGCTCGCATATCTTCACGTAATCATCGTACATGGCAGGAGGCACGGTAACGCTCATGGCGACCAGCGGTCCCCCGTCACGGTTGATGTAATTGGAGATCTTCTCCAGCGGAACCGTCTTGTTCTCAACAAAATATTTGGATCCGTAAAGGCCGTATTCCTCGGCAGTCCATATGCAGAACACCACCGTACGCTTCGGCTTCACTCCGGATGTCGCCATTATCCTGGCGGCTTCCATGGTCACGGATGCTCCGTTGCCGTCATCCACCGCACCGGTCGCGCTGTCATATGAATCCAGATGGCCCCCGGCAAGCACGTATTCATCAGGGTACTTGCTCCCGCGCAGGATGCCGAATATATTGTGATACTTCACCGGACCGCGGTAAAAATGGTTGCGTATGTCGAATTCCAGCTGGAAGATGTCCTTGCGGAGGACCTTCTCCTTTATAACCTTGAACTGGGCTTCATCAAGGCATATGTCACATACCCTCGGTATGGTCTCCATCGTCAGGTTGTAGCAGTTCGCACGGTCATAGAGTATCCTCAGCGGAACCGGGGCGGAGCGGATGAAACCAAGCACTCCGGCGGCCTTCATCTCCTCATAGAAAGGAGCCACGACACCCGTTTCATACTTAAGCAATTCCTTGGGCGTCTCCCCGGCATGGGCCCTGTTGTAGCGCGCAATCTCCGCGTTCTGCCGGTCAACCTCTTCATTCTTGGCTATTGCCTCCTGGCGCTTGGCATTGGCGGCTTCGGTTCCGTCGATGGCAAAACCGGTAGAGGGAGCATCCAGGAGCACCCACGCCCCCTTCAGCAAGCCTTTCATACGTTCGAATTCCCTGCGGGTGTGAGGCTCAAGGACAACATGCCCTGCCTGCTTGCCCCTTGTGGGAGCAGTGTAGGACGGTGTGCCGAAATGCAGGTTCATGCCATCCTCGCTGAGCATGCGCCCGTACCAGGGTCCGCGGTTGAAACCTACGTTTATCTCCCCAACTTCCTGGACTTTCACCTCAAGTCCCCATGACTCAAATTGTTCCGCGACCCAAGCCTCAGCCTCGGTAAGGGCTGCGGAGCCGACCAGGCGGCCTCCGATGACATTGGTCAGGAAATCTGCGTGCTGCATCACGCGGTTGTCGGTCCGGCCGGTCTCGATCATCTTCTTGACGATCTTGTCCTGGGCAACGGCAGGTGAGCCCATCGCCACGGCCAGCAGGGCTGCCATCAGGAAATAACGGAAATTTTTCATATAGGTTACGTTTATTTAAGGATTGTCAATAAATGAGAGTCACCCCGTCAACCCACATGCGGCTCTTGGATGAACCCGTGAAGTAGTCCCCGAGCTTGCTTGAAGCGAAAGAGATGATCATATGCGTAGGCCGCCTGGTCTGGTCCCGGTACACGAACGGCACCTCAACCTGGACCCAGCCGTCATCGGAAACGGCCAGCACCTCCGGTTTCCCCGCCCAGGAGTCTGACGAAGTGTCGGCGAAGAACTCCCCGTACGCGATTACGTTATCCCCGTCCTTGTCAAAGAAGGTGCCCTTGTCCATGGTATTGATCTGGACGGGGCACTGGGACGAGCCCCCGTATTTCCGGTAGTCCCAGTCTCCGAGGGCTATCCAGACAGAGCTGCGGTCCGGATCTCCCTTAGCGACGGGATCATCAGGGGGATACGTATCCACCACGTCAACCTCTCCGCATTCGTATTTCATCCACAGGCGCATCGCCTTCGGGCGGAGGGTCCATGGACGTCCGAAATTGAGCACGCCGCCCTGGGTCCCGACGACCCTGACGAATTCTCCGGAGAATGTGTTTCCGGCAGCAAACTTTATGATTACATTCCGTGACACGAGGCAGGCGCTGGAACGCCCCTCACGGAAGTTATCGGTATCCGGCATTGCAATCCTGAAAGAGGATCCCACGGTAGTGGAACCGACATTCCCGCTGTCCCACCACTTGCTGTTCAGTGAGGGATCAGACGATGCAGGATCATACCACGACTGGAACATCTTGGATTCGTCGTTGCTGTATGCCTCGAAACCGCCATTGGGGACCTGGGCCTCCATCTGGGTCTCGAAAGAATAGACTCCCGACTCTTCGGTCCTGCTGAAGGCCTTGCATTCATATGAGGTTTCAGGCTCGAGCCCTTCGATGAATGCCGTGAAAGAGCCTCCGCTCCTGCTTACGCCGGGAACATCGGCCCAGGATGGGTCTCCGACCTTCCTGTAGCGGAACCCGCAGTCCCCGTCCGAATAGCCGCTTCCGACCACCCTGGCCCTGCGGGTCCAAGGATCCACCAGGCTGATCTCCACAGATTCTTCCTTCTGCTCCACATACAGCGACCAGACTTCGCTCCGTCCCATGAAAGAGACCGTCACTTCTATCCCCTCGGAGAAGTCATGCATTGCCCCTGCCTCCGGAGAATATGCCGTAATTCCCTCCGGGCCGAGCTTCATGGAAGTAACGGTCACATTCCGGACATCCACGCTGGACGGGACATATGCGATCACCCTCCTGTTGGGCACGTCGATGACGGTTGACCCGACCTGTCCCATCACGGTGAAATACCTCTGGATTTCCTGCACGGCCGAAACCGTCCAGAAATAGTCTTGATAGGTCCTCAGGTTCACCTCAAAAGGAGAAGTGAAATCATGGACTCCCATTATGTCTGGTACGCAGACCGTCCCCTTGTTGACGAATGCGACCTTCCTTACCGACACCTTGGCAGGGTCACGGTTCTCCGGCAGGGTAATGACCACCGTCCGGGCGGAAGCATCTATATTCACACTCGTAGCCCCATCGACGTCTATGGAAGAAAAGGCCCCGTTCACTATGGGATAAGGCAGGTCATTCTTGATGCAGGAGACGAGAACGGCTCCTGCAGCCAGAAGGGAAACGATATGTTTCATGATACCAGCCATATGAACCGTCTAAAAATGAATGGAAGCCCCGAACCAGATTCCCAGGAGATCGATCCCGGCCTTGGCCCCGAACTTGTCTCGTCCCCCGATCCTGACTCCGTCCTCGTAGCTGTCGCCCTTGGTGTAGGATATGTTCGCAAGGCTTATGGAGCCCAGTATCGAGACATTATCCATCAGGTAGAAAACCAGTCCGGGACTGAAATAAGCCTTGACCCTGAAGTAACTGCTCTTGGTCGGGTCGGAGTCCCGGGGCTTGAACTCGGTGTTCCCTCTCCCCATGGTGAGGCCTCCTTCCACTACGAAGCCAAGGCGCCTCAGCCTGTCGATCCCGAAATAATTCCGGTGGAAAACAGTGGCATGGAGGGCCGTCATCTCCGCATCAACATCGGAAAGTTCAAGGGACATTCCCTCATTGAGGAGGTCCAGGGTTATATTGTCCACAGAAGCATTGCCGGAAGTGTAGTTGATGCGCACTCCGGCAGTACGGTTGTTCCTGTAGGCATATTCGACAAAAGGTCCTATGGATGAGATCTTTCCCTTCGCAGAGATAGGATTGAAGAACAACATCCACTCGGTGTTGTCACTGTCAAGGTTCATGGAAGCGAACTGGGCTCCCACGCCGATGTCGCCCTTGGGGATGAAGACCTGCCTTTCCTCCTTCTGGTCCTGCGCATACGCCAGGGAAAAGAAGAAAAGGGCACATATGGAAGCAAAGAATGTCCTGAGTCTCATCGCTTGCCGAGAATTATGTCAATACCTATGCTCAATGAAGTCAGATCAAGCATATAACTGATTGCGAAAGAATTGGAAGAACCGTTTCCTACTTGATTGTGTATCTGGTTCTTCCTTCCGTACTGGAGGCCGGCCATCCCGACGCTTGCGAAAAGGACTGACCGAGGCGACATCTTGACAGTAAGGCCC
>CADCQP010000259.1 GCA_902803535.1 uncultured Bacteroidia bacterium
GTCAGGGCTTTCCTGGACAAGGGTGAAGAACATTGGTTTGACATACTCATCCATCTCCCTGCCGGTGCTACCAAGCCGGTTCCCGCTTTCGCCGGCATCAATTTCTACGGCAATGAAGCGACCATAACAGGCCGTTCCATTGGCAGCTGGCCATATGAGTACATAGTCAAGTCCGGTTTCTGCGTTGCCACTGCCTGGCGCGATGAGATAGAACCGGACGATCCGAAGAACACTGACAAGGGAGTTCGCAGCTGGTACAACAAAGGCGGCGACTGGGGCGCAATCTCCGCATGGGCGTGGGCGCTGAGCCGCATTCTCGACTATTTCGAGACGGATCCCGCAGTGGATGCCTCGAAGGTAGCGGTCATCGGTCACTCCCGTCTTGGAAAGACCGCCATGTGGGCTGGTGCCTGTGACCCGCGTTTCGCCCTTGTGGTTTCCAATGACTCCGGCTGCTGCGGAGCCGCTATCTCAAGGCGTGCATTCGGTGAGACTTTCGAGGTGATTGCCTCAAGGTTCCCTCACTGGTTCTGCAAGAATTTCCAGAAGTACAAGGGACGTGAGAACGATTTCCCCGGTGACCAGAATTGCCTTGCAGCCACTTTCGCTCCCAGGCCGTTCTACGTAGCGAGCGCGACTGAAGACCAGTGGGCTGATCCGAAAGGGGAATGGATCTGCGCAAAGAGCCTCACCCCGGTGTACGCCCTCTTCGGCAAGAAGGGCCTGGGGAAGGACACGATGCCCGCTCCGGACACTCCTGACATGGACGGGAGCGTAGGCTATCACATCCGCACCGGCGGACATGCCCTGTCAGATTATGACTGGCAGAACTACCTGGCTTTCGCCAAGCGTCATCTGGTGAAATAGTTCCGGATTATTTCAGAATTTCACATCTACGATCACAGGCAGATGGTCCGAAGCGACGGATGCATCTGCCTTGTCGTATTTGACAGGGACATCGAATCCCGTAACGGTTACGGAGGCCTTGTTCCTCAGGCAGAAGATGTAGTCGATGCATTTCTTGGCTCCGGTTGACGGATAGGTGGCCGGGCAGCCATCGGCAAGGTTGCGGAAATGTGTGTAGAAAAAGGATATCGTAGCTCCCTTCGGGGTTGAATTCATGTCTCCGCACAGGAACACGGGCTTGTCGGAATCCTTGTATCTGTTCCAGAGGAAGTCGTCTATGATCTTGGCCCCGGCGATCCTGGATTCGTCGGAAATGTGGTCAAGATGGGTGGTAGCATACACGAAATCAGGCGTTTCCACTATGGAACAAGCCCTGGGCTCACCTCCTTCTCCTTTGGGGATGTGAAGGTCGAATTCTTTGCCGAGCTTCTCTTTGGAGATTATTCCCACGCCGTAGGATCCGCCCTTGTAGTCCATGGCGGCCGTGAAGGTATAGTTCCAGTTCCCGACGGCCTCGGCAAGGGATTTGACCTGGTGCCAGTTGTGCCTGGTGTTGCAGCTGTCGAGTTCCTGGAGGCCTACTATGTCCGCTCCGAGTTCCTTGATCATCGTTGCGACCATATCGGTGCTGTTTTCGGAGTATTTCCCGAATGCCCCTACATTGTAGGTCATCAGCCGGACGCTTTTCGCAGGCTTGGGATCATTGGATGATCCAGGTTTGTTGCCCCCGCATCCTGAAACGACAAGGAGAAGTGCAACGGCGATGAGAGAACAGATTTTACGCATATGCATTATAATGTGTTTTATGTTAAATTTTTCCATATGATTCCGGGGTCGCGTTTCCACCAAGTCATCTGGCGGCGGGCATAGTTCCATGTGTGGGAGCATATGGCTTCCTGCGCTTCCTGCAGGCTGCATTTCCCGTCAATATAATCGAACATCTCCCTGTAACCGACCGTGTCCAGCGAGGTCAGGCCGCGGAATGGGAGGAGTGAACGCGCTTCATCCTCAAGTCCTTCTTCGAACATATGCTCAGTACGCCTGCGGATCCTTTCGCGAAGGTCGTCCCTTTGGCGCCTCAGTCCGATCTTAACTATCCCGAAGCTCCTTTGCTTGGGGGTGCGGGTCTTGTAGGATGATAGCGGCTTTCCCGTTGAGAGGCAGACTTCCAAGGCGCGTATCACGCGGCGTCCGTTGGAAATGTCTATCTCGTCATATGTTACGGGATCCAGTTCCCTGAGCTGGCGGGCGAGGGATTCAACCCCTTCTTCCGCCAGTCTCCCGGCCAGGGCGGAACGGATCAGGGGGTCTCCCGGGGGAAGGTCGTCCAGCCCGCGGCAGACGGCGTCGATGTAGAACATGGAACCTCCGGCCATTACGAGGGTCTCGTGCCCTTGTGCGAAGAGGGACTCTATCAGCGCAATGGCGTCCAGCTCGTACATCCCGGCAGTGTAGGGCTCAGTGACTGATCGGGTGTGGATGAAATAATGCTTTACCGCAGCGAGCTGCGAGGAGTCGGGGACTGCAGTCCCAATAGTCATTTCGCGGAATACCTGCCTTGAGTCACAGGATATTACAGGTGAGCCCAGGGATAGGGCTTCCTTTATGGCATAGTCAGTCTTGCCTACGGCTGTGGGGCCCAGAATTATTTTCAAAGTCCCGGGCATAGAGGTTCATTAAAGATTTACGCCTTCGGATTCGTCGTAGATTTCCTTTCCGTCCTCGTCGTCATCCTCTTCGTCAGGATCATCGCCGTCTTCATCGGTGTCAATGTCGTCGTCATCATCCCCGCCGCTGTCTTCATCGGCGAATTTCTTCTTCCACAGCGATTCTCCCGGAAGATGCTTCTGGTCGTCGGGGAGGTCTTCATATGCGATGTAACCGTTCTCGAATTCCACGGGATTCGGTCCCTTGTTGAATGAAGGGTCGAGGACGGGGCCGGGCAGGGGAGCTGCCTCCTCGTCTTCGGACTCGAAGGTGACGATGACCTTTTTCTTGTTGATCGCATCGTAGAAATAGACGAAGGACCGGATGCCGTCCTCAACGGTCTTTCCGACAGTTACTTCATCTACGGTTCCGTTTCCCAGGTCGAACATCCCGTAGCGGGCTGCGACTCCGCCTCCTGCATTCAGGGCCTTGAAAAGCATGAGCTGGTCCCTTGGAAAATCCATGTCGGAGACCATCTTCTTGTGGAATTCATACAGTGTCGTTTCGGGATTCAGCCTGTAAACCCTGCGGAACCCTTTTATGCCCTCAAGCGTAACCGTGTAAGTATAGACCATTGTCTTCTAAGAGTAAAAATCATATCCAGATATCAAAGATAGTCATTTTTTTTGCTCGGCATCCCTTTTTGTGCTAATTTCGTTACCGCATGGACACGTACAAGAGCATAAA
>CADCQP010000260.1 GCA_902803535.1 uncultured Bacteroidia bacterium
GGGTGCGAAGTTAATGATTTTTCTTCAATTTTTAAGCAAAGGCCCTATAAAGTTGACAGAATCGATCACAACCCGGGTCGAATCCTGGACCAGTACCCCGAAACTGTTGAAGGGACGGAGTATCGTCGAATTACGCGCCCTTTCGTCGGAACGCATCCCGTAACCCTGCATGAAACCGTCGGGAGAATACATCTTTACATAGCATTCAGTCCATATCTCCTTCTTCGCCTGGTCCCAGTAAAGGGTGTCGGTCTCCATCGTCTGCTGCTTGATTATGTTCTGGACGACCACGTTGCCGTATGCCCTCCAGAATTCGGACTTGTCCTTCTTGCTCTTGAAATGCAGTGCTTCATCCGAAAGTATCTGGGTCTCAAGCAGTCCCTCCTCCGTATAACCGTAAACTTCAAGCCCGAAAGGGAACTTTTCAAAAGAGGCGGTGTCATTGTCGTACCGCTCCATCCTGGGAGCGACCGCCCTCATCTGGAGGACACCCTTGTCTGACTGTGTCATGAATATGCTGTCCACCGCCTGGACCGGAGCCTGGCTGATGTCCATATCCTCCGCTTCGGAAAGTTTTCCCTTACAGGAAAAGACAATGAAAGCAACCGCCGAAGCGGTTGCCATCATCTTCAATACCCTTGAAGTACTGCGGGGTTGCATCCTATTTCTGCGTACGTACAGTTGTAGTAGCCCTCATTCCGCCGCAGGAGACAGTGTAGGACTGTCCGTCAGTCACGTCGTACATGAACGCGTCGGCGGTCTGCGGATAATAAACCGCATATGAGGAGATGTACTTGTTGGCCTCGCTGGTGAGGGAAGCGTCTGCAGCCTTTGCCTTCTGCATGTAGTCGACGGCTACCCAGAAGTGAGCCCTCTTTTCGATTTCATTTCCGCCGCAAACTACCGAACCCCAGATGTTACCCATTATCATGTAGCACTTTCCAGCAAGGGAAGGATCCATGTCGAGAGCTTTCTGGGCCGATGCATATGCCTTGGCATTGTTTCCGGCCTTGACGCTCAGCACTGCGAGCTCGTACTCGTACTGTGCCCTGTTCTTGGGATCGATGTCGTCAGATGCGATTGCTGCCTCGAGGTACTTGGTAGCCTCTTCGCGGTTGTTCCTGGCGTCATAGAGCCTGTACAGATAGTAAGCGGAAGTTCCGGAAGGATTGAGCTTGTACATGGTGTTGACTGCATTCAGGTAGAGTTCGTTGTCGGTGCAGCCCTCGGCCGTGTTGAGCATCTTGGCGATGTTGGTGACCAGGTCAAGGTCGTTGGGATTGGCGTTGAAACGCGGGGTGAAGAGGGCGATAAGGTTCTCGCAGCTTGCTACCTTGCTGGAAATGAAGAGATCCTCGATGGAAGCCCTCATCTTGCCGACTTCCTCGGCATCCTCCGGCTTATCGGCGGGAGCTTTGTCAAGCAGGGCCATATTCCTTTCATAGGTGTTGATAACCTCGCCGGCATCGATTTTTCCATCCTGGAAAAGTGCGATTGCCGAATTCATGTCGAAGAGAAGGAGGCTGGGCTTGGTCTGCTCCTTGTTCGCCTCAATGATCTCATTAAGGGACGAGAAAAGCCTCTGGTTGTCGTCCTTGATATAGTTCGTCATGTCAACTCCCTTGTTGTTGAGGGCTGCGACAGAGTATTTGGGATAATTCGCGGCCCTGAGGTCGTTGAGCAGGAAAAGGGAATCGATAAGGGACTTCCTTTCATCAGCATTCTTCGACTGGGAGATCAGACGGCGGAAGAGGGTCTGTCCGTTGAGGAGCATGTTCTGGCTTGCCGTAGGCGGGCACAGCTGCATGGCTTTCCTCCAGTTGGGAAGCGCATCGTTGTAGTTTTTCTGCTTATAGTATTCCTGATAATAGGAAAGATACTTCACACAGTTAGCGCTGTCGGCACCGAACCTACCCTGGGCAAAGAGGTTAGTGCCGCCCAAGACCATCAATACGGTCAAAATCATGTAGTTTATCTTTTTCATTGCTCTAGATTTGTTAGTCTTGCCTAATTATATCTCGGTTTCTGGAACCATATGTCAGATATATTGAATCCGACAGTGAAGTTCACATATCTTTCGCGGATCATGTTCCCATCGTTTTTTCCGCGTTGTCCGACATCTACTCCAAAAGTTATACCGTTGTAGAAACGGAGGATTGGAAAGGTCATTCCGAAGGTGAGTCCCATGGATGTAACCTGTTGTCCTGCAATCTTGTAATACTCTTTGTCATAATAGAGACCGGCCATGTATGTACACTTGCGGAGATAGTAACGGATGTCATTCCTGTTGGGGACTATCTCAAAGCCGGCCCTGAAGGACTCCGAAGAGGTAAGGGAGAAACGGGCCTCGCTTTCGTTGGCCATTCCGGGGACCTTGTCAATATTGGTTCCGCCCCATCCGTTCCGGATGTAATTGATTTCAGCCGACCACCTTTCACCGCTGCGGATTGCTATTCCCACTCCGAGTTCATCCGCAAAACGCGGATTTGCGGACATCTTGGCGAGGGTGTCGGTACGGAACTGTATGGTGTCGACGGCAGAGGATATGCTGGCAAACTGCCTGTGGTCCACGTATCCGCGCATCTTGGTTCCCAGCCTGTAGGTTGCCCCGAAGGTAAGCGTAGTCCTTTCATTGAGGGGAAGGTCGTACTGGAGTCCGAATTTGCCGGTGATCCCGCGCACGGTCATGTCATATTCGATATCGATCTTCTTCTGGTCCGTCTTGCTCGGTTCCAGGGTGTTGTTCCTGCGCAGGTTACCGAAATAGTAAATACCCTGGGCACCTATGGATACGCGGTCCCACAGTGTGACTCCTCCGGCTATGAAAGCCTGGTAAATGCTTCCGCCTCCGCTTGCATTGTAGTTGAACATGCCGGACTTGGAAATAAGGACCGGATCGGTAAAGGAGGATTTCATCTGGTAGCCGACGTCACTCATAGGAGTAATACCAAGCATCATCGCAGACTTCCTGTAAATCGGGAAGGATATCATGAAATCATACACGTTCACCGTGTTGTGGACATTGTTTAGATCCCCCTGGGTGAACAGCCTGTTACTTCCGGCAAGAGAGAAATCCGCCATGAAAGAGAGAGAGTCCCTGGCGGTTACCGATGCAGGATTCAGATAATTGATGTAACGGCGGTTGCGTGTGGCTATACCTACTCCTCCACGACCTCTGTTGTGTGTGTTTCCCTGCTTTGAAAGATTACCTATCCCAAACACCGAATAGGGGGTGTAGTCCCCGTATGCCCCGGTTATGGTAGTCTGCGCCCCCAGCGGCATTGCTGCGGCCAGGAACAGGAAAACTGCTGCTGCTTTAAATAATCCCTTCTTCATTATAGCCATTGGCAATTAAAGCCAACCCCATCAATACGAGATTGTTTACCACAAAGATGGAGTTTTTCATTCTTTTTGCAAAATAAACGGCGTCACCTCCGGTGAAAATGCATATGTTTTCCGGATGGAAAGACGCGTAGCCCCATAATTCAAACATTATGCCCGAAATGACTCCAGCCTCTATCGAGGACTCCACAGAAGTACCTGTGAATGAGTCTAGAGGTGCCTCGTTCAAGGACTTGGAATACTCCACGGAAGGATAGTTTTCAAGAGGGGTATCCACAAGGGGAAGGGCCTTCGAATAGCGGTTCAAGGCCTTGAACCTCGTCCTGAACCCGAGGGATATGTTTCCTCCGAGATACTTTCCGGCCGCATCAGTAAAATCAACGGTAAGAGTCGTTCCAAGGTCGAAAACCGAACACCCGCGGCCCTTGAAAAGCCAGCGGGCAGCCATCACCAGGGCAGCCCTGTCATATGAGAGCCATTCCGGTAATCCCTGAGCCAGAAGTATTTCCTTATGGGCGCTGTCCAGTACTATCAGTTTGGAGCATTCGCTCCGCATTTTTTCTATGTCGGGTAGCGACAAGTCATATGCACTGGCGACCACCATTACTTCCGCCTTCTCCCTCGCTGTAAGCGAAAGGATGAAATCTATCACTTTCTCACCCTGGTAACGGAAGGTCTTGCCGAGAGTCATCCCCTCGGACCATGATGCCTTCAGCGCAGTGTTGCCTATTTCGATCAGCAGATTTGCCATTTTCCTGACACAAATCCCACAAATATACTGATTATTGCAACTTTCTCAAAGCCGACAGGGCCTTCCCGAGGGAATCGATCCCGCGCAGGACTATCTTCAGCTTGTTTTCAACCTGTTTTACGGCAAATACAGGCTGGTTTTCGCTCACCCGGCGAAGGACTCCTGAAAAGACTTCCGACTGGTAATAAGGAGACATCGGATTGGATATGAAGAACAATATCATCATGCCGTTCTTCACTATTATCTTCTCGAATCCGAGCGAAACTCCCAGGTTCCTTATCTTCACGACGTCCATCAGGTTCGAAACTTCCTGGGGAAGGGGACCGAAACGGTCCTCAAGACGGGCGGAGAACCTGTCTATCTCCTTCTCCCCGCGCATGGAATCAAGTTGCTTGTAGATTCTTATCTTCTCTGCGGTCACGTCTATGTACGTGTCCGGGATAAGGGCCTGCTGGTCCGTCTCGATAGTACAATCCTCAACATATGCGGAGCGCATCCCGCGAGGCTGGACCCCTGTCTCCACCCCGAGTTCTTCCATTGCCTCGGACAGGATCTTCTCATATGTCTCATATCCCATGTCCGCAATGAAACCGCTCTGTTCCGCACCGAGGAGGTTCCCGGCCCCCCTGATGTCAAGGTCCTGCATGGCGATGTTGAATCCGCTTCCAAGGTCAGAGAACTCTTCTATGGCTTTGAGGCGCCTTCGGGCCTCTTCGGTAATCGTAACCAGCGGAGGCACTATCAGGTAGCAGAAAGCCTTCCTGTTGGAACGCCCAACCCTTCCACGCAGCTGGTGCAGGTCGCTGAGCCCTATGTTCTGCGCCTGGTTGATTATTATCGTATTTACGTTCGGAATGTCCAGTCCGTTCTCTATGATAGTGGTGCAAAGCAGCATGTCATAATCACCCCTGATGAAAGAAAGTATCCTGTCTTCCAGTTCGCCGGCTTCCATCTGGCCGTGGGCAATGCATATGCGCATATCAGGAACCTGCCTTTTCAATATCTCGTATATTGACTGGAGTTCCTCAACCTTGTTATGAAGGAAATACACCTGGCCGCCGCGGTTGAGCTCGTAGTTTATTATATCCCTTATCTCTTTCTGGTCGAACAGGATTATCTCCGTCTGGATCGGGATCCTGTTTGGCGGGGGAGTGGCGATGATGCTCAGATCCCTTGCCCCAAGCAGGGAAAACTGCAGGGTCCTTGGAATAGGAGTGGCCGTAAGTGTAAGGGTATCAATATTTTCTTTTAGCTGTCTCAATTTTTCCTTTGCAGCTACTCCGAATTTCTGCTCTTCATCTATTATGAGAAGTCCCAGATCCTTGAACTCCCAGCCCTTCCCAAGTATCTTGTGGGTACTTATAACTATGTCTATCAATCCGTTCTTGAGGTCTTCACGGATTTTTCTCTCCTGCTTGGCCGTGCGCAGGCGGCTGAGATATTCAATATTGACCGGGAAGCCCTTCAGGCGGCTGCAGAATGTGTTGTAATGCTGGAGTGCCAGGATTGTGGTAGGTACAAGCACAACCACCTGCTTGTTGTCGGTACATGCCTTGAAGGCCGCCCTAATGGCTATTTCCGTCTTTCCGAAACCTACATCACCGCATATGAGCCTGTCCATGGGGCAGCTGTCCTCCATGTCTTTCTTTACTGCATCGGTGGCAAGTTCCTGGTCGGGAGTGTCCTCGTACATGAAAGAAGACTCCAGTTCCTCCTGGAGGTAGGTGTCATGGGAAAAGGCGAATCCCTTTTCGGCCTTCCTCTTTGCATACAGCTGTATGAGGTCTTTCGCTATGTCCTTTACCTTTGACTTTGCGCTGTTCTTAAGGTTCTGCCATGTCTTGGACCCCAGCTTGTGGATCTTCGGGACTTCACCGTCTTTGGAACGGAAACGGGATATTTTGTTCAGGGAATGAACAGAAACGAACACCACATCCCCGTCCTTGTAGCTTATCTTCACTACTTCGCGGAGCCTTCCCTTGTCATCGCGCATTTTCACCAGTCCCCCGAATATTCCTACCCCGTGGTCTATATGCACAACGTAATCGCCTATGTTGAAAGCACTCAAATCATTGAGTGTCAGTTGTTCCGTCTTGTCAACGGTACGGCGTATGCTTACCCTGTGGAAACGGTCGAATATTTCGTGGTCAGTGTAGTGGCAAACCTTTTCTTCAAGGTCTATGAAACCACTGTGGATATTCTTCCCTCCTATGAATTCCGGAATTATCCCTCCATCCTGGGCAAGAATGGACTTCACCCTCTCGAGCTGGCTTTTCTTTTCTCCGTAAATATATACCTTGAAACCCTTCTCTGTCTTTTCCCTGATGTCAGCCGAAAGCAGTTCGAAATTCTTGTTGAAAACAGGCTGGGGACTTATGCTGAACTTCACCGGATCTGCATCCTGGGCTGAAAGGGGAACATCAATGAACACAGTCTTGAATTCCAACAGGGAATTGAAAAACGGCTCATTCTTGTACATGTCAGAAGAATCAAGCCATATGACAGTGTCTTTCCTTATTATATCGCTGATGCATATGTTCTTGCCTTCGCCTGAGGATGTTACGTCCGGTGATATCTTTACGCTGTCGACCTCGTATTCAGAATGCTGCGTGTCACAATTGAAAACGTGTATCTTTTCAACCTCGTCGCCGAAAAAAGATATCCTGTACGGATTGTTGAAAGTGTACGAGAAAACATCTATCAATGAACCCCTTACGGCATACTGGCCAGGTGCAGCGACAAAATCTACCCGTTCAAACCCGATCTCGGACAACCTTTCCTTAAGATTGTCATACCCGAACTCTTCATCTTTTGATATGCTTATAATTCCTTCTTTGAGCGAAGAGGTATCCGGAATCTCTTCCTTAAGGGCGTCCGGATAAGTCACTATTATTGTGAGCGCTTCTTTTTCGCCTTCAAGGATCCTGCCGACCGCAGATGTCCTCTGTACTCCGAGAGAAGATTTATAATTGCTTCTTTCTACGTTCTTTCCGCTGTCAGGAAGGAAGAATACATTGTCACCCTCAACTATATTGTAAAGGTCTCCGGCACAGTATTCGGCTGCATCTTTATTAGGAAGTACAA
>CADCQP010000261.1 GCA_902803535.1 uncultured Bacteroidia bacterium
CTCGATGATATGCCTGATTTCCTTCCAGAGCAGGATGAGCACGTTATCCTCACAAACCCTGTTATAGGGTTAACCGCAGAAAACGCTGACCTGGCAATCAGAATTCTTCAATCTTAACCCCTTGACAAAATGCCAGATGCGACATTATGTCAGGAGCAGGAATACGTCCACCTTGCGACAGAATGAGAATTTGACCCTCCAGAGTCATTCTATCGCATGAGAAAGACACACACGGACGGAAAGACACATACGCACGAGAAGGACGTCGGAGCCCTTCTGCCGCACGCACACCGGAGCAGCCGTCACTCCAGAGCAACAGAAACCCACACTAGAAAGACAGGTCAGCCGGAAACAGTGCCACGTTAGAGAAGCAGGTCTGCCAGAGCAACAGGAGCCCACGTTAGAGAAACTGCCCCACCAGAAAAAAAGAACTAGACAGAACTCCTGCCAGCCCCTCAGAACTCCAGTTGGAAACCGCTGCGCTTCAGGCGGTCATAGTTCTCTCTGTCGAAGCGGTACTTAATGGGGGTTCTGGTCCCGCGGCGGGGAGTGCCATCGTCCACCTCTGAAAGGATCTCGTAGTGCTTCATCTTATTAGCAAAGTTGCGGCGATCGAACTTGACCTCCAGTATAGACTCGTAGAGATTCTGCAACTGCGGAAGCGTAAACACCTCAGGCAGAAGTTCGAAGCCCACTGGCTCGAAGTGTATGTTCTGTTTCAGGCGGGAGAAGGCATCCCGGAGGATCTTGTCATGGTCGAACGCCAGGGACGGGACATCGCCGAATGCGAACCACTCCGCCTTGTCGGCATCAGTATCAGCCTGAACTTCAGCCAGCTTCACAAGGGCATAATGTGCCACTGTGATGACACGCTCACGCGGATCCCGCTTGATGTCACTGTAGGTACCAACCTCCCTGAACTCCCTATATGAGAGTTTCAGGCCTGTCTCTTCCTTCAGTTCACGCGCAGCGGTGTGCGCCACGGTCCTGTCCTTCTCCACATCCAGGAATCCACCAGGAAGAGCCCACTCCCCTACATATGCCATCGTACTGGCTTCTTTTTCAAGCCCGCGCCTGATGAGAAGCACCTTCAGCTCTTTCCCGTCATATCCGAAAACAACACAGTCCGCAGTGACCGCCGGATGAGGATATTCATATGTGTACTGTCCCTTTTTTGCCATATCCCTTTTGTATTTTTCACAAATTTACCTATTTTTCACTGAATAACCTGTTTTTTGTGTCATATTTACACACCGACAATAACACACACCCGCAAAAGTAAAAACATGAAACCATATATGATCCTGCCCGCGCTGCTGCTCTCAATGACCGTTTCTGCGCAGAACGTATTCCTTGAGGCAGAGGGATTTGACAACACCGGAGGCTGGACGAATGACAATCAGTCCATGGTCCAGATGGGGTCGCCGTACCTGATCGCACACGGGCTCGGGACACCGATGGCCGACGCGTCCACAGCATTCAGTGTCAAATCTTCCGGGACATATCGCCTCTGGGTGAGGACCAGGGACTGGACCAGGACATGGGGAAGGACCGAGAGTCCTGGAAGATTCCAGGTCCTGGTCAACGGAATAGCTTCTGACACAGTGTTCGGGACAGAATCGGAAGGATGGGCCTGGCAGGACGGAGGCAAGGTAGAACTGAGGAAGGGCGCTAACCAGATATGCCTCCATGACCTGACCGGATTCGACGGACGATGCGATGCCATATACCTGACACCGGACCTGGACGCACCCGCTCCGGAAGCGAACCCGTCATTCAGGCGCAAAGCCCTGGGTATCAGGCGCCCCGCTAAAGCAGGGAAATATGACTTCGTCGTGGTCGGAGGCGGGATCGCAGGCATATGCGCTGCTGTTACGGCGGCACGTCTCGGATGCAAGGTCGCCCTGGTCCAGAACCGTCCGGTACTTGGAGGGAACAACTCCTCGGAGGTACGCGTCGGACTCTCCGGCCTCATCTACAAAGAACCCTACCCGGAACTCGGGCGCCTCATGGATGAAATAGGCGGCATAGGACACTGGACGAATTATGAGGCCAGGAAAGACCCCGACTCCCCCAGGAGCAGGAAGATCCTGAAAATCATAGAAGAACATCCTGAAAAACTCATACACAACGCAGGTCCGGCATCCAACTATGAAGATGACAAGAAACTCAATGCCGTCCTTGCAGAACAGAATATAACCCTGTTCCTCAACAAACAGGTCATATCCGCCAGGACCCGCGGCGGAAAGATCCGGTCCGTTATCGCAAAAGACATCTCCAACAGTGAAGAGATCATGCTGAAAGGGCGCTTGTTTGCCGACTGTACCGGAGACGCCAATCTCGGATATATGGCCGGTGCCGACTTCCGGATGGGACGCGAAAGCAAGGCTGAAACCGGAGAGACCCAGGCGCCGGACGAGGCCGACATGCTTACAATGGGGACTTCCGTCCAGTGGTATGCAGGTGATTCCAAGGAGGTGGAAACATTCCCCGAGTGCACCTGGGCCATTGCTTTCAGCGACAGCACCTGCATCCCCATAGTCCACGGGGAATGGGACTGGGAGACAGGACTGGGCAGGGACCAGGTCGAAGAATCAGAGCGGATCAGGGACCACGGTCTCAGGGCGGTATATGGCAACTGGGCGCACCTGAAGAACAGCCCTGCCTTCAAGGAACAATTCAAGTACAAAAAACTTGAATGGGTAGCATGCATAGGCGGAAAGAGGGAATCCCGCCGCCTGATGGGAGATGTGGTCCTCAAGGAACAGGACATCACTGAAAATGTCATATACGACGATGCGACCTTCACGGCTACCTGGGGAATGGACCTGCATTATCCGAAGAACGAGCCCGGAATGGAGAACGAAGAACCATTCAGGGCCAGAAGCGTCACCAAGGTGCACAAAGACTACGCAGTCCCCTACAGATGCCTCTATTCCAGGAACATCGGCAACCTGATGATGGCCGGACGCGACATAAGCGTCACACATGCGGCCCTGGGCACTGTCAGGGTGATGCGCACTGGAGGGATGATGGGAGAAGTTATCGGCATGGCGGCATCACTGTGCAAACAGCACAGATGCTCACCACGTGACATCTACAGATCCCATCTCAGCGAACTGAAAACACTTATGACCGAGGGAGTACCCTCACGACCTTGATGCCGGTGCAGGATTTCCGGGACAAGGCGTAGTCAGCAATCGATCCGGAATCCACGATGACCTTCCCCGCCACGGATGAGGCATGGATAAAACCCACAATTCCATCATGACGATATGCTATGGCCATATGTGACACATCAAGTCCGGCGATGGAAGTCGTGAAGAAAATGAGGTCCCCGTCCTTGATTTTTCCTTCGATGGATTTGATCTTCGCCTTCGGAACATATGTCATCGGTTCCTCATTTAGTCTGGCTTCCGTAAGGCTTATGGCTTTAAGACGCGCTGCAGCCTGCGGGTCTGAATCCGCAGCTGCTATCTGCTTGTAGCTCTTGTAGTTCCGGCTCATGAAATTGAGCTTACCAGTAGACCGCACTCCACCAACTTCAAGGGTCAGGTCGTCAGCGAGGCCTTTTTCGACGAGGTTCCTGATCCACGCAGTCGCATAGTGCAGCCTGGTCTCATAGAGCACCGGCGGAGGGCACTCCCCTTCCGCCCCGCGATAGCGGAGGCGCCTGACATTATCCTCATATTTCACATATGACGGATCCTCTTTCCCCGCTGTCATCACCGCGGCCAGGCATGTCTCCACGAAAATCATGCAGTCAGTCGAGACAAACGGCATCTGTAGGGTTTCCGGACCATCCGGATCCAGAAGACCTGCAACATACGGAGTACCGAGGCGCATCCGCGCTGCTTCAAGCAGCAACTTTCCAGCATCATTCTCCGAAGATGAAGAGAGGGTTGTAATCAACTTTTCCGCCGCCTGCCTGTCGGAATCACCGGACTGAGGCGCAGCATATGCCGCCACAGACGCCCCGGAAGCCACAGACACCGCAGCCAGCAGAGAGATTATCAGGAATTTGAACCGCATGCCCTACCGGCTGCAATTTCCATTCCGCCGCGTCATATTTCAAACTAGCACACCCCGATAAAGTGCTCTCATCAGTACAAGACGAGCCAAAAAGCATTATCTTTGGGAACGCAAATAATCAATTACACATATGAAAAGAATCATCATCGCTGCCCTCGCATGCATCATC
>CADCQP010000262.1 GCA_902803535.1 uncultured Bacteroidia bacterium
CAATGAACTCAACCCATTTTCAAAACGGGACTGCAAAGATAAGCATCTTTTTCAGTCCCGCAAACTTTTTTTGAGAAATTTTTTAAAAATTTTTATCCGCCCCCTATTTTAGGTAAATCTCCACTACAGGAATCTCAGAGTCGGGTTTGAGGATCGGAAGGGTCAGGCTCCATACGCCGTTCCCGTCTTTGGAGAACTTGATTTCGGAGCCATCATGCAGAAACTGAGCGTATTCGATCTTGTCGCCGAACGGAACAGCCATCTTGCCCATCGGATAGGACAGCAGGTGCATGTACAGACGGTTCGTCTTTGGATTATAGGTAAGGACAGTATTCGCCGGCGCGGTGAATCCATCCGGAGCCTGGGTACAACCGTAAACTGAGCGGGAATTGAATTTCATCCAGGAACCGATTGCGTTCAGCCTGTCCTGGGCCCTCTGGTCGAAATTGCCCCGGGCAGTCGGTCCCACATTCAAGAGCAGATTGCCGCCCTTGCTGACTGACTCTACCAGCAGCTCGATCAGCTGGGCAGGGCTCTTCCACGTCGTCTCGTCACGATAATAGCCCCAGGATCCGGAGAAAGTCTGGCATGTTTCCCATGCGACCTTCTTGCCGTCGATCTCGGGCCACTTGTCAACCTTGTACTGCTCAGGAGTGATGAAATCCCATCCTCCGTCCACGTCATTCAGGTCGAGACGGTTATCGATAAGGATGCCCGGCTGGAGGCTCCTGGCCAGCTTGACAAGGCCCTCGGAGTCCCAGTCCTTACGTCCTTTTCCGTTCTTTCCGGGATAAGAGAAATCGAACCATATGATACTGATCTCACCGTAATTTGTAAGGAGCTCGGTCACCTGGTCCTTCATATATTTACGGTACCTGTCCATGTTCTTACCCTTGTTGAGAGCAGCATAATCCTCCTCCGAAGCATTCGCGTCCAGACGCTGCGGATGCTGCCTGTCAATCGTAAAATCAGGATGATGCCAGTCTATAAGGGAATAATAGAAACCCACCTTGAGCCCCTCGGCCCTGAAGGCTTCCACGAAGTCCTTTATTATATCTTTCCCATAAGGGGTGTTCGTAACCTTGTAATCGGTGTACTTCGAATCCCACATGCAGAAGCCCTCATGATGCTTGGAGGTAAGGACAACGTACTTCATCCCGGCTTCCTTTGCCATCCTGGCCCACGCCTTGGGATCGAACATGTCCGGATCAAAATGATCGAAGTACTTCTGGTACCCTTCATTAGTAATACGCTCGCGGTTCTTCACCCATTCGTGCCTTGCCGGAAGGGCATACAGGCCCCAGTGGATGAACATTCCGAAGCGGTCCGAAGTCCACCAGGACATGCGCTCCGCCTTCTGCTCCTCCGTCTCTTTCTTGAACTGGGCGGAAGCGGGGAATGCGGAAAATACTGACAATATGACTGCCAGAAGTATCGTGAAGTGCTTTTTCATTTGATTTTCAGTTATTTCTTGCGTGAATCCTTCGTAGCGAGCGAGACAATGCGGTCAAGCACCGCCTTCGCCTGGGCATCATCGACAGAAAGGATGTACCTTCCTCCCTTGGGATCGTCCTCATGGAACATATGCCCTTCGTCATCTATCTTTATAGAATAAGGTCCGTTCACGGTAAAGGCGGAAGTGCCTTCGACGGCGCAGAGCACCGCGGTCGGGTCCCACATCTGCCTGTCATATGGCATAGGCAGATATGAGACATATCCATCCACAAGGGGATGGTGGCCTCCGGCCCATGCGAAGTCGTTCTCCACGCTTGTAGCGGGGAACCTGACAACGTCACCGAGCTCAAACGGAGAGATCCATATGTCAGTCGGCCAGTCCGAGAACACCTTCTTGGCGGACGGAACGTCCCTGTCCACATTGTATTCCTTCCTCTTGGACTCCGGGAAGGAACCGGCCATAACCACCAGGCGGGCCACCTTCTTCTTTATAAGGTCCGGGCCGCTGAGGGATGAAATGCCGTCAGGTCCGCTCTCAAGGAGCCTGGCCAGGTTGGTGGAAAAACCTACGGAAGCTATGACCACCGAGCGGTTCTTCGCCTTGGACAGGACCTTCCTGTAAAGGGTGACCGCATCCTCATATGTCTTCGGGGCCAGCCGGTAAACCGGTGAACCGTCTTCATTCGTCATCCTGAGGGTCTTCCAGCAAAAATCATCCTCCCTTTCCTTGGCTCCGTCATGAACCATTCCGATAGGGATTTCACCCCTTCCGTAGAATTCATTCATCAACCGGACGTAGTCAGGAGCAGTCGGGCGGTCCTTGTTCACGCCGATCATCAGCAGGTTTGCGTCCCCCTGCTGGACATATGTGTGGATCATGGCAAGTGCCACGACATCATCGACATCATTCCCCATGTCAGTCTCGAATATGAGCTGTACGGGCCCCTTGGGCGCACAAGATACCATGAGGAGTAAAGCGGCAAGATACCACAGTTTTTTCATATGCATGAGATTAATTTCCGGCTGCGACGATCAGTCCCAAGCCAGCGATGAAAAATACGAACATAAGCGCCAGCAGACCGTTAACCGACTTGCCGGAACCCTTGAATTCCTTCCATATGAATATGCCCCATATGGCTGCAATC
>CADCQP010000263.1 GCA_902803535.1 uncultured Bacteroidia bacterium
CCGTCGCGCACCATCCTGATGAGTTCTGCATATGTGCCGAGCGGAGTGGAACCTGTGGGCAGTCCGAGAACGAAGGGCTTGTCCGTTTTCCTGGCTTTTTCATTGATCCGTGCGGCAATGTGCCTTGCAGCCCACACGGAACCTTCCTGTGATGTCTTGCGAATAATCAGCTTCATTTTATTGTAATTTATAGAATACTTCAATTGCCTGGTACTCAGCCATTCCCAACTGGTCATACAGGTTGGCTGTGTTGCGGTTGCGGTCTTCGGCGCGCTGCCAGAATTCCCTTGGATCGTCTCCCGGGAAGGGCATTATGTCTTTCTGGGAGAGGTGATGGAAGATTGCATGGCGTTTTTCGACTACCTCGTCCGGGCTGAGCGGGACTGCCATGTCGACCCTGTCGAGCTCCCACTCCATCCATGCGCCCCTGTAGAGCCATATGTTCGTGTCGTCCAGCCAGCTGTTTCCTTCTTCCCTGAGCTGCTCAACGGCCTTCATCGCGGCCTCCGTGCACACCCTGTGCGTTCCGTGCGGGTCCGCGAGGTCTCCGGCCATGTAGATCTGGTTCGGCTTGAGTTCCAGGATGAGGGCTTTGATGATGTCCACGTCTACCTGGCTGCTGGGGAATTTGGCGACTCCGCCGGATTCGTAGAAGGGCAGGTTTAGGAAGTGGACATGGCTCATCGGCAGGCCGAAGGAGCGGCATGCGCCCCGGGCTTCGCTGCGGCGTATTGCCGCCTTGATGTCGAGGAGTTCCCTGGGTTCGGCTTCTCCGGGGACTTTGGAGGCTATGAGCTTTGAAATGTCCTCCAGGCGGTCACCGAAGCCGAGTTCCCTCGCCGCATCCATATGCTGGATCACCACGTCGTCGAGCACCGCTACGTCTCCTGATGTCTGGTAGGCTACATGGACGTTGTGGCCCTGGTGGGTGAGGCGTATGAATGTTCCTCCCATCGAGATCACGTCGTCGTCGGGATGGGGGGAGAAAATGAGCACAGTCTTGGGATTCGGGGTGGAACGTACCGGCCTGGTGCTGTCGTCCGCATTCGGCTTGCCGCCCGGCCATCCTGTGATGGTGTGCTGCAGGTCGTTGAATAGGTCTATATTTATCTTGTCATATGGACCGTACTTTTCGACAAGTTCTCCGAGGGAGTTGAGAAGGTAGTCCTGGAGGGTGAGCTTCAGGATGGGCTTGCCTACTTTCTGGCAGAGCCATACTACGGCCTTGCGGATGAATTTCGGAGTCCATTCACACGGGCCGATGATCCATGGGGCTACTATCCTGGTGAGCTCGGCTGCGGAGGTCTCGTCTGCGTACAGGGTGATGTCGTCATGCATCTGCAGATAGCTGGCCGGGTAGGTCGGATCTATGTCACATTCAACTACATGCTTTACAGCGTCAGCTTTGCTTTCACCCCATGCCATCAGGATGATCTTCTTGGCGGACATTATGGTGTCTATGCCTATGGTGATGGCTGCTGTCGGGGTGGCCCTGACGTCTCCGTTGAAGTTGGCGGCCTGGCGTTTCCTGGATTGATAGGGGAGGGTGACTTCCCTGGTGCGGCTCTTCGGAGAGGCTCCGGCTTCATTGAAGCCTACCTGTCCGTGTTCGCCTATCCCGCAGACCAGGAGATCCAGACCCCTGGCCTGTTTTTCATAGAAGGCGCAATATTCGGTAATCTTGGAGGGCGGTACTGTGCCGTCGGGGAGGTGTATGTTTTCTTTCGGGATGTCCACCAGGTCGAGGAACTCCTCATGAAGACGGTTGTTCCGGCTCTGTTTCCCGTTTTTTGACAACGGGTAGTATTCGTCAATCGAATAGATGTCTACGTTCTTGAATGAACACTTTCCTTCTTTAACGTACCTGGTGAGCCATTTGTAAAGAGATACGGGAGAGGCTCCGGTAGTCAGGCCGAGTTTGAAGTGCCGCTTCGGATCGTCATGCGTCTGGATGGCGTTGACTATGATGGCAGCGATTTCCTTGCTGGCTTCGGTGGAATCCAGGCCGATCTTCGTGTTGATTCTCTCAGCGGAGTGGATTAAGTTTTCGGGGAGGTTCTTTTCAATCAATCCTCCGTCTTTGGGTAAGGTAAAATGTTTCAAAATTCAAAACGGCGGTTTATTTCGCCGCATCAACAAATTTAATGATTTTTTCCTTATGGTCGGTGTTTTTTTGAAAAAGCGGAAAAAAGATATAAATTTGCATCTTACAAGCCCCAGTGGCGGAATTGGTAGACGCGCTGGACTCAAAATCCAGTGTCCTTTAAAGACGTGCCGGTTCGAGCCCGGCCCGGGGCACA
>CADCQP010000264.1 GCA_902803535.1 uncultured Bacteroidia bacterium
CAGACCACGATCAGGACATTCCTGCCTCGTCCCCGCACTTATTATGCAGAGCCGGACACAGTAGAGATGGTCTTCATCGGGGATGTAATGATGCACGCCCGGCAGCTGGACTACGACTACAGGAACTTCCTCGAACCCCTGCGCCCGTTGCTCTCAGCCTCTGACATCGCGGTTGCGAACATGGAGTTCACCCTTGCCGGGAAACCTTACTCAGGCTATCCCGCATTCTCCGCCCCGGACGGATACGCGGCATATGTGAAAGACCTCGGAGTGGATGTCTTCCTCACCGCGAACAACCACATCGCCGACAAAGGGGAAAGAGGCCTGCGCAGGACACTCCAAATATATGATTCGCTGCGGATCCGGCACACCGGCACAGGACTCGACGAGAGGTCCTACCTCAGGGACAACCCCCTGATGCTCTATTGCAAGGGACTCCGCATCGCCCTAGTGAATTTCACCTACGGGACCAACTCCGGAACGTCATACCAGTGGCCGGCAGTCTCCCTGATGGACAAGGATGAAGTCTCCAGGCAGGTCAGACGCGCCAGGGAGCTGGGAGCCGACATAGTCATCGCACTCCCCCACTGGGGAACGGAATATTCCCTTACCCACTCGAAGGAGCAGGAACAATGGGCCCGGTGGCTCGCAGGCGAAGGCGTCGATGCGGTGATCGGGGCACACCCCCACGTTGTCCAGGACACCACTTCGATCGGAGCCGTCCCCGTCATTTATTCCATGGGAAACGCCGTTTCCAACATGAGCGCCGAGAACACCAGGCTGGAACTTGCGGTGACCCTGAGAATAGCCGTTGACACCCACCGGAGGGCAAGCGTCCTGGATCCGGGGCTGACATTCCTCTGGTGCACCCTTCCGGGGAAGCTGACCGACGGCTACCAGACTGTCCCCGTCAAGGAATATCTGGGAAAAAGGGACTTATGGAAAGTCCCGTCAGACTATGACAACATGGTGACGACTTACCGCAGGGTAAGGGACGTCACAGGAATCCAAGACTGATAATATGAAGAAAACCATCAAACTGGAAGGCATTGAGCCTATTGAACTTTACGGACCCGGCAACCGCGTACTGGAAGAATTCTGCTCATATTTCCCCGCGCTCAAGGTAGTTGCACGCGGAGATGACCTGATCCTGGAAGGCAGCCAGAGCCTGATAGAGGAATTCTCCATCCGCCTGGGCGAACTGATAGAAGTAAAGAAGCACAAGCTCAGCCTCACGACATATGATGTGGCGGATATCTTCGACGGGGAAAGCGACCGCGGCAAGTTCCTGCACAGCGGAGATGCGGTCATAGTGCACTCTACGGACGGGAAACCGATCAGGGCCAGGAACGCCACCCAGCAGGAAATGGTTAAGGCCTATTTCAAGGATGACCTTATCTTCGCGGTGGGACCGGCCGGTACCGGAAAGACCTACATAGCCATAGCCCTGGCTGTCAGGGCATTGAAAAACAGGGAAATCAAGCGGATCATCCTGACCCGGCCCGCAGTGGAAGCCGGAGAAAGGCTGGGCTTCCTGCCGGGAGACCTCAAGGACAAGCTCGACCCGTATCTCCAGCCGCTTTACGACGCGCTCGGCGACATGATCCCGGCCAAGAAGCTGCAGGATTTCATGACAGAAGGGACCATCCAGATCGCCCCGCTGGCATATATGCGCGGGCGCACCCTCGACAGGGCCTGCGTCATCCTGGACGAGGCCCAGAACACCAACATGGGCCAGCTGAAGATGTTCCTGACCCGAATGGGCACCAACGCCAAATTCATAGTAACCGGAGATGCCACCCAGATAGACCTCCCGCACCGCAGCGACTCAGGCCTGCTCAAGGGTATAGAGCTCGTCAAGGGTATAAAAGGAATTTCCACTATCTTCTTCTCGAACGAGGACATCGTGAGGCATCCCCTCGTGAACAAGATAGTGAAAGCATTCGATTCTGCCCAGGAAGAGGCAGAAGGAGATCAGATTCCTTCCGGCAAGCCCTTCAGGTCCTCGTAAAAGGCAGCAGAGGCTGTCTGGAGATACGGCGCAAGCCACAGAAGGCCTATGCCGAGGGTCAAGATGCTGAGTATCCCCCAGCCGATAAAACTGAGGCAAAGCCAGAAATAATCGAACTTGTGCCCCTTCATCAGAAGCCTGCTCTTCCTGAAGGTCTGGACGATTGAAAGCTGAGGCTCGTCGTCCAGTATATAAGGGACCATCGAATAGGCAAAGGCCCATATGATCCCGGGGATCAGGAACAGCATGGAGCCGGCAAACACTATGACTCCGTAAAGTAAATAGCCGCAGAGCTTATGGAAATAAGCCCTGAATCCAGCACGGAACATATTTGCGGTCAGGCGGTTGTCTCCGCTTTCGACCAGCAACCTGAATGCATTGTAGAATCCGGTTTCCAAGTTTCCCAGGATCAGGAACATGGCGATGGAGACCGGCCAGTACCACAGGTACGGAATGCCTGGGGTGAATGCCATGGAACCGGTTACCGACTTCACCGTCGGGTAACTCACCAGGGCCGATACGACCGCGATGTAAACGACCGTACAAAGAACTGCCTCGGCCCAATTGCCCCTGAGGGCGGCCAAGGCAGTATCCTTGTAATCGGAATTCGATCTCATTCCGAAACGAAATTGCAGACTTACTCAGGCTTGCCGGTCTCGACTACCTTTGCATACTTCTCATATGCATCCTTGTAGGTAGCATCCTCGTCACGGAAACGATAGTTAGCGTTCTTGAGGTACTCGGCGACACTGACCTTGATCTTGTCATCAGTCGTCAGCTTGTAAGCGTTCTCGAAGACCGGGATGCACTTCTTGAGGGCAACCTCGAACTCCTTGACCAGGGCCATGTACTTGGCGTCATCGAGTTCGGCCTGGGCCTTGTCCTGGATTTCAAGGGCTTTGTTGTAGAAAAGGATGCCTTCGCCGATGTAACCGAATGCGTATTTCGGGTCAACCGTAGCGCATTTCTCATAAGCGGCTACTGCAGCTTCCTCGTTGCCGAGCTTGGCCTGGGTGTTGCCCTCGACATAATAGAGGGAAGCATTCGTGGGCTCATTGGCCTGAGCCTGGTGGATCAGCTCGAACAGGCGGTTGGTGTCCTGGCCGGTGCTTACATAATAGTTGATAAGGCCGATGAGGATGCTCTGGCTCTGCGGATAGGCCTTGAAGCCTTCCTCCAGCCACTTCTTCTGGCCTTCGGAATCATTCTGCCTCTGGGCGATGTCGGCAAGCTTGGCATATGTTTCGCCATCCTCTCCGAGGTAACCCAGCTGGGCGCACTTCTCGAAGTACGGCTTTGCCTTGTCGAACTCGCTGCCCCACCATGCGGTGAAACCGGCATTGTAGATAGCGTTGGTGTCTATCTGCGAGAGGGGTGCGGTAGCCTTAACTTCGGCAGCCTTTGCGAAAAGGTCGCTGGCAGCACCGCCGTTACCGAGGGAATACTTGTTGTAAGCCTCGTCGATGTACTTCTTGTTGATGTCCTGAAGGGCAGCCGTGACTTCCTTGACCTTCTTGGGGTCGAGTTCGAAAGCCTTCTTGTAGGCCTCGAGGGCTTTCTCGAGTCCGTTCTCGACAACCGGCTTGGTCACGTTGATAATGGCAAGCTGTCCATTGGGGTTGAAATAGAGTTCCTTGTTGGAATATACCTCCTTGGTGAGCTGCTGTCCTACGATAGTTACGTTTTCGACTGAAGAGGGCTTCTCGTCACCCATGATGAGCTTGAGATCCTGTTTGGTCGCACCCATCCACAGTGATCCTGCGGGAGCGCTGTAGGCATTGAGATAGCTTTGTCCCAGAGTAAGCCATGTAGCGGCCTTGGTCGCTTTCTTGGCGTTCTGGGCCGCTTCCTGAGCAACTTCGAGAGCCTTGGTTGCAGAAGCGACATTCTTGTTCTGTCCGCTGGCAAACGTCACCGACGCAAGAATTGCAAGCGCTGTCATTAACTTCTTCATGATAAGATTGTTTAGTTGTTAGTATCTTCTTTTTCAATAGCAGTTTCTTCGTTCTTTTCCGCCTCCTCGCTCTTCTCCACGACCGAAACGGCAGTGATCGAATCGCCTTCCCTGATGTTGATCAGCTTCACTCCCTGAGTCGCCCTTCCTGCTACGTGGATGTCTTCTACCGGCATCCTTATCGTTATGCCCGAACGGTTGATTATCATCAGGTCGTTCGCCTCCGTGACATTCTTCATCGCCACCAGCTTTCCGGTCTTGGGTGTTATGGCAATGGTCTTGACTCCCTTGCCGCCCCTGGCCGTGATCCTGTACTCCTCGAATTCGCTCCGCTTACCGATACCGTTCTCACTTACGACCATGACAGTGTGATCCTTCGCATCTTCCGCATTCGGATCATAGGCTATCATTCCGATCACGCAATCGTCTTCTTCAATATTGATGCCACGAACTCCGGTGGCCGTACGGCCCATGGCCCTGACATCCCTCTCGTTGAAGCGGACGCAGCGTCCTTCGCGCGCTGCAATAAGCAGTTCCTCGTTCCCGTTGGTCAGCGCGACCTCTACAAGTTCATCGCCTTCACGGATGGAGACAGCATTGACTCCGTTGACCCTCGGCCTGGAAAATTCTTCGAGGAGGGTCTTCTTCACGGTTCCCCTCTTGGTCACCAGGACTATGTAATGGTTATTGATGTATTCTTCATCACTCAGGGTCGGGACATTGATGTAAGCCTGCACCTTGTTGTCCGCAGACAGGTTGAGGATGTTCTGGATCGCGCGTCCCTTGGATGCACGCGAGCCTTCGGGGATGTTGTAAACCTTCAGCCAGTAGCACCTTCCGAGCTCCGTAAAGAGAAGCATGGTCGAATGCATGTTGGCGACATAGACATGCTCTATGAAGTCGTCTTCCTTGGTTGAAGAACCGCGGACACCGACACCTCCCCTGTTCTGGGTACGGAACTCGGTAAGCGCGGTGCGCTTGATGTAACCGGTGTGGGATATGGTAATGACCACATCCTCATCCGCATAGAAATCCTCAGGATTGAATTCATCGTCCGAGAGGGTGATTTCAGTGCGGCGCGGGTCCCCGAACCTGGCCTTCAGGTCGGCAGACTCCTGCTTGATTATGCCCATCTGGAGCTCGGTGCTGCCGAGGATCTCCTCGCAGCGTGCGATAAACTTCTCGAGTTCGTCGTATTCAGCCTGGAGCTTCTCCCTTTCAAGTCCGGTCAGCTGCCTCAGACGCATCTCGACTATGGCAGTGGCCTGGACATCGGTGAAGTCAAAGGTGGAGATAAGGGTCTGCTTGGCCTCGTCAACGCTTGAAGAGTGACGGATGATGTGCACGATCTCGTCGATGACATCAATGGCCTTGAGAAGTCCTTCGAGGATGTGGGCCCTCTTCTTGGCCTTGTCCAGTTCGAACCGGGTCCTCCTTACGATGACGTCATGCCTGAAGTCCACGAACACCTTCAGGATGTCCTTGAGGGTGAGGACCTGCGGCCTGCCGCCGACAAGGGCGACGTTGTTGATGGAGAAGCTGGACTGCAGCGGGGTGTACTTGAACAGGGTGTTGAGCACCACGTTGGCGTTGTAGCCCTGCTTGACGCGGAATATGATCCTGACGCCTTCCCTGGAAGTCTCGTCGTTGATGTAGGTGATGCCTTCGAGCCTCTTTTCCTCAACCATCTGGCCGATGCGCTCTATCATCTCCTTCTTGTTGACCATGTACGGGATCTCGGTCACCACGATGGTCTCACGGCCCTTGTCGTCAACCTCGATCTCGGTCTTCGAACGGATGGAAACGCGGCCGCGGCCGGTCTCATATGCGTCTTTTATACCCTGACGGCCCATGATGATGCCTCCCGTGGGGAAGTCCGGGCCCTTGAGGTACTTCATCAGCTCGTCCACGGTAATGTCGGGATTGTCGATGTAAGCGCATATGGCGTCGCAGCATTCACCGAGATTGTGGGGAGCCATGTTGGTGGCCATTCCGACGGCGATTCCTGAAGAGCCGTTCAACAGGAGCAGCGGAGCCTTCGTCGGAAGTACGACGGGTTCCTCTATGGTGTCATCGAAATTGAGCTGGAAATCGACCGTATCCTTGTCGAGGTCGTTCAGCACGTCGTCGGAGAGGCGCTCCAGCTTGGCCTCGGTGTACCTCATGGCAGCGACGGGGTCGCCGTCCATGGAACCGAAGTTACCCTGACCGTAAACCAGGGGATAACGCTGGTTCCAGTTCTGCGCGAGACGGGCCATGGCGTCATAGACGCTCGAGTCTCCGTGGGGGTGGAACTTACCCAGGACCTCTCCTACGATCCTGGCCGATTTCTTTGTCTGGCCGGAGTAATTCAGGCCGAGCCCTTCCATTCCGAAGAGCACCCTGCGCTGGACGGGCTTCAGGCCGTCCCTCGCATCCGGAAGTGCCCTGGAGACAATGACGGACATCGAATAGTCGATGTACGCATTCTTCATCTCGTCATTGATCTCAACCGGCTCAATTATGCCCAGCCGGGATTCTTCACTTGTCTGTCCTTCTGCTTTCTTATCCAGTTCGTCCATATGGATTCTTTAAAATTCTAACGCTGTTTTTTATCTTCCAGATAAACGTGCAAATTTAATCAATTTTCCGCATTCCGCCAAGTCCGCCACCGCATTCTGACAAAACTGACAAAAAGGCTTGCTGGTCCCATAATTGTTAGTATGTTTGCACATCATCAGAATTAATAAATGGAAATCAGGATATCTCAAGAACTGAACGGAATAATCAAGTACGCAAGGGAAGAAGCAATGCGCACGGGGAACTACTCCATAGGCCCCGACCATCTCTTCCTTGGAATGCTCCGGCATGAAGACAATGACGCCTGCAGGGTCCTCAGGGGCCTGGGGGCCGACCTTGCCGAACTGAAGTCTTTCATCGACGGCAGGATCTTCACCCGCGAAAACATCCCGTACTCCGAGACAGAGCATATATCATTCTCCCGCCTTGCCCAGAACGTACTGAGCATCACTGTATTGGAGGCTACGAGGCTGAAGAATCCGGAAGCCACATCGCTCCATCTCCTGCTTGCCCTATGCAGGACCACGGAAAACTACGGACAGGCATGGCTGCGTTCCCAGGCCATCGATTACAGCAAGCTCCTGGCAAGCATGCACGAGCAGGGGCTGCTCAAGGCCGGTCCCTCCGAAGAGGACGGAACCGAAGACAAGCAGCCGGTCAGCGGAGACGGTCCGGAAAAGGAAAAAATGGACATCACCGACTTCGGCCTGGACCTGACAAAGGCTGCCGTCGAAGGCAAACTGGATCCGATTATCGGACGTGACAAGGAAATAAGCAGGGTCATCGAGATCCTCGGAAGACGGAAGAAGAACAATCCGATGCTCATCGGTGAGCCAGGCGTCGGCAAGTCCGCCATAGTTGAAGGGATCGCCCTGAGGATAGCATCCGGAGAGATATCACCCGCCCTGGCGAAGAAAAAGATCATCTCGCTGGACATCGCTTCCGTAGTAGCCGGGACAAAATACCGCGGCGATTTCGAGAAACGCATAAAATCCATCATAGAAACCGCTTCCAAAGACCCGGACCTCATCCTTTTCATCGATGAGTTCCACACTATAGTGGGCGCGGGAGGCGCGCAGGGCAGCCTGGACGCAGCCAACATCCTCAAGCCTGCCCTGGCAAGGGGACAGCTCCAGTGCATCGGCGCCACCACCATGGATGAGTTCACCAAGATAGTTGAGAAGGACGGAGCCCTGGACAGGCGTTTCCAGAAGATAGTGGTCGAAGCCACCGACGTGCCCCAGACTATCACCATCCTCCAGAACATCAAGAAGAACTACGAGGATTTTCACAAGGTCACCTACACCCCTGAAGCGATAGAGTCCTGCGCCCGCCTGACTGACAGGTACATC
Organism: uncultured Bacteroidia bacterium; assembly: GCA_902803535.1. GTDB lineage: Bacteria > Bacteroidota > Bacteroidia > Bacteroidales > UBA932 > Cryptobacteroides. The sequence goes on from CADCQP010000264.1 coordinate 7,877, forward strand.
ACCGACCGTTTCCTCCCCGACAAGGCTATCGACGCCATGGACGAGGCAGGATCGATGGTGAAGCTTCGCGCCAACGGCACGCCCAAGTCAGAAGTGGACGTAGAAGACATAGCCTCAATCGTTTCCAAGATCACAGGCATCCCGGTGAACAAAGTGGCCGAATCGGAAGGCACGAGGCTTTTGAAGATGCGGGACAGGCTGAAGGCCAGGATAATCGGCCAGGATGAAGCCATAGACACAGTGGTCAGGGCCATCCAGCGCAACCGCGCCGGGCTCAAGGATCCCGACAGGCCGATCGGATCCTTCCTCTTCTTCGGGCCGACCGGAGTCGGCAAGACCCAGCTGGCCAAGTGCCTCGCCGAGTACCTTTTCGATTCCGAGGACAACATGGTCAGGATAGACATGAGCGAATACATGGAGAAATTCTCCGTCTCGAGGCTCATCGGCGCGCCTCCGGGATATGTAGGCTACGAAGAAGGAGGCCAGCTCAGCGAGCAGGTCCGCCGCAAGCCTTACTGCGTGGTCCTGCTGGACGAGATCGAAAAGGCCCACCCGGACATCTACAACATCCTCCTCCAGATTATGGACGAAGGCCGCCTGACCGACAGCGAGGGCCGTAAAGTGAATTTCAGGAACACCATCATAATCATGACCTCCAACGTGGGGAGCCGTGAGATAGAAGAATACGGGAACGGGCTGGGATTCAGCACTTCTTCCCGGAATGTCCTCAGTGACAGGAGGTCCGTGCTGGAGAAGGCCGTCAAGAAAGTATTCCCTCCCGAATTCATAAACAGGGTTGACGAGCAGGTCTATTTCAACTCCCTCGACAGGGAGGACATCGAGCAGATCATCGACATCGAGCTCATGGATGTCCGGGGCAGGGCGGAAGAGGCCGGCTACAAGCTAAACGTCACACCTTCGGCCAAACGTTTCGTCGCCGACGCCGGTTTCGACCCCAGCTACGGTGCCAGGCCGCTCAAGAGGGCGGTGATGAAATGGATCGAAGACCCGGTCTCCGAATTCATCCTCCAGGACCAGATACTGCACAAGAAAAAGACCGGGAAAGACCTCCGCACGCTGAAGATATCCCTCGGTCCGGACAAAGAGAGCACTGTAGTGTCCCTCAAAGAGTCAAAGGGCGATCAGTAGAGGGACTTAAGGGTTGCTGCATTCTTGTAGGAGGGAACCGCAGGGTCGTCCACCATGGCATCCACGCTGCGCTTCACTCCCTTGATGACGTTCTGCTCAAGGAAACGCTTCTGCTCGGGCCATGTGGCGATGAAATTCGATGCCATGTCATGGTTGTGGTCCTTGAAACGGTAGATGCACGCAGTGTAGCCGTTCTTCTTGAAGATCTTAGCGAGCACGTCAGGGCCGAAGATCCCCCAGTTGAACATATGCAGTTTCTTGTAGTTGACAGTCTTGTCCGCGGTTCCGTGGATCAGCATCTGCGGACAGGGTTCCCTGTCATATGACGGCTTGCCGGAATCGGACATGATGGCCCCGGCGAACGCCATGACCCCGGCGAAATCGAATCCCTTTCCCAGCACCGCAGCCATGGAGGTACTGTTGCAGAGCTCATACTCGGCGGACAACGAAATCATTGCACCGGCGGAAGATCCGGATATGACTATATTCGACGGATCGACCCCGAGCTCCGCGGAATGTTCGGAGAGGAAGGCCACAGCGGCATATGCATCCTCAACCCCGATGTCTACGGCATGTTTCGTAGCCTTGGCGCTCCTGACCAGGGCGAACGGGCTGAAGGCCATCTTCACCCCTTTCAGTCCAAGGCGATAATCTATCGTCACGACCCGGTAACCGTTGTCATTGAGCAGCCTGAACCAGGGAAGATACCCCTTTGAAGACCTCTCACCGGTTATGAATCCTCCCCCGAAGACAAACATTATCGTCGGTTTATCCTTCCCTTCAAGGACTGTCTCGCTCCCGGGAGAGGGATCATATACATCCAGATAAAGGTCACAGGTGTCCCTGTGCGCGAAAAGGCAGGTGCGGGTGGGATTCTGCGCCCCCAGGGGCAGCAGGCATAGTGCGGCCAGCAGGACCGCGGTCATTTTCTTGCTCATCATCAATCAGGCATATGCACGAATTCGTCCGGTTTGCCGACCAGCCTCCTCACCGGCTTGAAGCCCAGGAAGAACCGGCTGGCGATAGCACGCAGCACTATGTAGCACGGGATAGCGACCAGCATTCCCAGGATACCTCCGATGTTGCCGGCAATGATAAGGACCAGGAATATCTCCAGCGGATGGGTCTTCAGGCTGGCTGAATAGATCAGGGGCTGCAGCAGGTAATTGTCAACTCCCTGGGCAACCATGAAAACGGCGAACAGGGAGATCGTAACCGGCCAGAAATTAAGGCTGGCGCCCGCTACGGCCGCGGCACTGTATTTCAGGACCAGGCCCAGGATGGTTCCGATGGCGCCGCCGATCCAGGGGCCGAGGTATGGGATGACATTCAAAAGGCCGGCGATGAACGCGATGCCAAGGGATGCAGACACCCCCAGGCCGCATATCATAAGGCCGATGAAAACTACCGCAGCCACTCCGAGGACCTCGATGATCAGTCCGACGAAATATCTGGAAAGCATCACCTCGATGTCGCCGATCGCCTTCATCACCTCGGGTTCGAACTTGTCAGGCACGAGGGATCCGACAATGCCCTTGAACAATCCTTCATCCTTGAGGAAGAAAAAGGATATGAACAATATACAGAAGAGCCCGACCCCGACCGTACTGACGACTCCGGCGACGGAACCGACCAGGGTCCCCACGGACCCGGTGACCTTCGATATGTCGAAAGCCTCGGATATCATGGAGACAAGGTACTTGTCTATCTTGAAATCCTCACCTGCCGAGGGGAAGGTGGAGATTATCCACTCGTTCACTCCCGCCAGGGCGGAAGTCAGGCCTCCGCCTGCTGAGAACTGGGCTTTCTGGAAATTGGAGGATATGTCTGAGATAATGCGTCCGATGACAGGGATGATCTCAGTGACGACGCCCAGGGTAAAGACCATTATGACCAGCAGCGCAATGATCGCGGTAAGCCATGACGGCAAATCCTTTCCCCTGATCCTGATCTTCCCGGACAGGTTGGCGACCGGCCTGCCTATGAGTGAGACGACTCCGGCGGCCAGGATGTAGATGACTACCGCACGGAAAAACCAGCATACAGCTATGATTCCGGAGGCGATGAGAATGCCTATGATGATCCTCGCAAGCCTGTCAACGCTTCTCTCCTGCTCCATGATGGCGACCTACCTGGTGAGTCTGTCAAGAGAGAGTTCTATGAGCTTGCGGACATTGGGCTGATAGTCCGTATTGGCGCTCTGGAGATACCTGTTGGCTATCGCGCAGCAGACGGTTCCGGCATCATGCCCCAGCAGGGCTGCCATGCCGGCAATGGCGGAACCTTCCATCTCGAAGTTGGTTATCCTGAGGTCTCCATAGCGGAAGCTCTCGATTTTCTTCAGGTAGTCCGGATCCACAAGGCCCAGACGCACCACACGGCCCTGCGGGCCGTAGAACCCTGGAGCAGCGATGGTCATTCCCTTGACCGTGCAATCCTCGAACCGGTCGATCAGCTTCTGGCTGGCCTTGACGAAATAAGGTACCGTCAGCCTCCGGCTCCAGCCCATATGCCTCATATATGCCTCTTCCATGTCCTTGTCGCTCAGCTTGTCGACGCCGGCGTACCAGTTCATAAGCCCGTCATGGCCCACCGACCAGTGGGAGAATATGTAGGATCCCAGGGGGATGTCGGCATGGAGCGCCCCGGTGGTACCTATCCTGAGGATGGTAAGCCTGCGGTGCTCGGCATTGGGCTCCCTCGTTGCAAAGTCCACGTTTGCAAGGGCATCAAGCTCTGTCATCACGATGTCTATGTTGTCAGTGCCGATGCCGGTTGACAGGGCGGTAACCCGTTTGCCGTTGTACTTGCCGGTCACGGAGACGAACTCCCTGGACTGGTTCCTGCATTCGATATCGGAAAGATATCCTGCGATCATGTCCACACGGCCGGGGTCCCCTACCAGTATCACATTGTCGGAGAGCTGTTCCGGACGCATGTGGAGGTGGAAGACTGAACCGTCGCCATTGATTATCAGTTCTGATTCTGCTATTCTCATATGATAACGTTTTTAAAACCCAAAGATAGGAATTTTATCGACGTTTTCCTATTTTTGCAGATATAACGAAAATCATCCGGGATTATGTGGCAACGAGTACAGACCCTATACCTTGCAATAGCCACGGCTCTGATAGCCGTGCTCTTCTTCTGCAACATGGCAGCCAGCTATGATGCTGACGGACAGGTCAAGGAGTATTTCTCCTACACATCCTTCGTTCCCTACCTGATCCTGACAATCGTGCTGACCCTTCTCGGCCTGCTCGCACTTACGACATTCAAAATCAGGATTTTCCAGATGAGGACAGCCTCACTGGCAGCCATCCTCGCACTGGCTTTCCAGATCTGGCTGGTGGTGGATTTCATCTTCACCGGAGACACGAGGGTATTCCGCTTTACAGCGATCTTCCCCATCGTATCCTCCATTTTCTTCTACCTGGCCTCACGCGCCATCCTTTCCGACCAGCTGCTGGTTGAAAGCGCTTCCCACCTGAGGGGCTCCAGGCGCAGGTAGCATCAGGAAGTTACCAGGTCTTGACCAGCCTGATGTGCGGGCCGAAGCGTTCGAAGGCCTGTTTCTCAAGCATTTCCCTGTCATCGGGATGAGCTATGCTGATAAGCAGCCTGGCCCTTTCCTGAAGGGACCGTCCGAACAGGTCGACAGCTCCGTACTCTGTCACGATCCAATGGGCGTCAGCCCTGGGGGTCACTACCCCGGCTCCCGGATTCAGGAAGCCGACGATCTTGTTCTTGCCTTTGTTCGTCCTTGAGGCAAAGGCCGTTACGGACTTTCCGCCCTCAGACATTACAGCCCCCTTGACGAAATCCAGCTGGCCTCCGGTCCCGGAGAATATCCTGGTACCGATGGAGTCGGCGCTGATCTGGCCGGTAAGGTCGACCTCGGTGGCGGAATTGATGGCCATCATGGACGGATTGCGTGCGATGACCGAAGGATCGTTTGTGTATTTAATGTCCCTCATCAGGACGGAGGGATTGTGATCTATGAAATCATATACTTCCTGCGATCCGAGAAGGAATGACGCGACGACCTTCCCGGTGTCGATCTTCTTGCGCGCCCCGTTTACGACCCCCTTCTTGATCAGGCGCAGGATCCCGTCGGCAAACATCTCTGTGTGCACCCCAAGGTCCTTGTGGTCTACAAGCTGGGCTGCCAGGGCATTGGGAAGGGCACCTATCCCCATCTGGATGCAGGCCCCGTCGGGGACGAGGGCGGCGCAGTTCTTCCCGATCAGCACCTCTGTTGGGGTAGGTTCGGCGAAATCCTTGGTAACCAGAGGAGTGTCATCTTTGACAAGGTAGTCGAAACGGCTCACCGGGATAAGGTCACCATATGCATATGGCACGTTCGGGTTGACCACTGCAATGGCGGTACGCGCGACTTCGATTGCCGCCACGGAGGCATCGACCGAAGTTCCGAGAGAGACCATCCCGTTCTCGTCGGGCAGGGAGACCTGGACCATAGCCACATCGCAAGGAAGGCTCCCGCTGCGGTAAAGCAGCTGGGATTCCCCAAGATGGACGGGGAGGTAATCCGCCCAGCCGGCATTCACGTTGGCACGCACGTTAGGCCCGACGAAAAAGCCCTGGTCGAAAAAGACGCCCGCATATTTCTCCTCGGAATATGGGGCAGGCCCCTCGGTGTGGAAATGATGGAAATGGATATTCTCCAGCCTGTCACCGGACTCAACCCTGTCAACCAATGCGCGAATCAGCACATGGGGGACACTGGCGACACTGCTCAGGTGGATGTGGTCTCCGCTCTTTACGCTCATGACGGCCTGATGAGCCGTGACATATTGCAACTGTTTCATATCTGCACTCCTTATATATGGGCAAAGATAGCCCTATTTTTTGTATTTTTGCGAAATACCTTCACGCACCGTAAAAATGCACACAAAAGAAGAAAAGTTACAGGCATTCGGGCGCCTGCTTGACATAATGGATGAACTTCGTGTCAAATGCCCGTGGAACAGGGCCCAGACCAACCAGAGCCTGCGACCTATGACCATAGAAGAAGTCTATGAACTCAGCGACGCTGTGCTGAGGGAAGATGACAAGGACCTGAAAAAGGAACTGGGGGACGTCCTGCTGCACGTGGTGTTCTACTCACGCATCGCCCAGGAGGACGGACGCTGGGACATCGCCGACGTGCTCGAAGGCATATGCGAAAAGATGGTGTTCAGGCATCCCCATGTCTTCGGGAACGGGCCTCACGAGGGGACTACCGAAGAAGAAGTCGCCAAGAACTGGGAGCTTATCAAGACCAAGGAAAAAGGGGGCAACAAGACCATCCTCGGAGGCGTTCCCGACAGCTTCCCGCCCATCCTCAAGGCATATGCCATGCAGGACAAGGCCCGTGCGGTAGGCTTCGACTGGGAGAAAAAGGAAGACGTGTGGGACAAGGTCCGGGAGGAGGTCGCCGAAGTCGAAGAAGCTGCAGCGGAAGGGAATCCGGCGCATATGGAAGAAGAGTTCGGCGACGCATTCTTCGCCCTGGTAAATGCCGCAAGGCTGTATGGCACGGATCCTTCCGTCGCCCTGGACAAGGCCTGCGCCAAATTCAAGAGGCGTTTCGGCTACCTTGAAAGCAAGACCATAGCGATGGGACAGGACCTCAAGTCCATGACCCTTGCGCAGATGGATGAAATCTGGGACATGGCCAAGGCTAAGGGGCTATGATTTGGCGAAAAGCCTGCAAATGATTATTTTTGCAAGTTGAAGTGTACTAGCATACCATGCCCGAATACAAGATCGAAGAAGTCACCAAGAGGCGCCAGCTGAGGAAATTCGTGGAATTTCCAGATGAATTGTACAAAGACTGCCCGCAATACGTGCCAGCCATCCACTCCGACCAGGTCAGTTCCCTGACCGACGGGGTGCCGAGTGCCCGGTACTGCCCGCACAAGCTCTGGCTTGCTTACAAGGACGGCAAGGTAGCCGGACGCATATGCGCTATGATCAATCCGCGCTACAACGACTTGTATGGCAAGAAGCGGGTCCGCTTCGGCTGGTTCGACGTAATCGATGACATCGAAGTCGCAAGGCTCCTCCTCGGTACCGCCGAGAAATGGGGGAAGGAACAGGGAATGGAAGAGATCCACGGTCCGCTGTGGTACAACACCCTTGGCAAGCAGGGCATGCTGGTTGAGGGATTTGAGAACATCCCGCAGTTCAACACCCTGTACAACTACCCCTATTACAACGACTTCGTGACATCCTTCGGATTCGAGAAGGAGTGCGACTGGGTCCAGTACAAGATGCCGGGCTGCCAGGAAATCCCCGAAAAGGTAAGGCGGATAAGCCAGCTCCTCTTCGAACGCTACAAACTTCATGAAGGCAACATAGACGACCTGAAGAAAGACAAGGCCAAGGTCAAGGAGTTCTTTGACGTTTACAATGAGAGCTTTGCTTCGGCCGTTTACAATTTCATTCCCTTCACTCCCGAGGAAATCGAGTACGAGGCGAAATCGGTGATGGGTTTCCTCAGCAACAAGACCAGCGTGGTCATCATGGACGAAAACGACCAGCTGGCGGCATTCGCCATCTGTTTCCCGTCCATATCGAAGGCTCTCCAGAAGGCGAAAGGCCACCTCTTCCCGTTCGGATGGTGGCACCTGCTCCGGGCCCTGAAGAACTATGAGGACATCGACCTCATGCTCAACGGGGCGACCCCGAAATGGCAGAACACAGGCGTTTCCGGCATCTATCACATGGGAATGTTAGACAGGTGCAACGCCAACGGAAGCATATGGACCGTCACGAACCCGCAGATCGAGACCAACAGCGCAGCCAATGCCTGGGGGAAATACGACCACGAACTGTTCATGAGGAGAAGGTGCTATCTCAAGAAAATCGACAAGTGACATATGGCAGACAAGAATTCTATAGTTGAAAAGATTGACAGCATAAACGAAAGGTACCTTTCGCTTCAGGCCCAGCTTTCGGATCCGGAGGTAATGGGTGACATGAAGAAATATGTCCAGCTGAACAAGGACTACAAGGAGCTCCAGCCGATCATCAAGGCGGGGATGGACTACAAGAAGAAGGTAGAGGAACTTTCTGAGGCAAAGGATATCCTGGCCAACGAAAAGGACGAGGACCTGCGCTCCATGGCACGTGAAGTGGTTTCAGAGATCGAGCCCGGGCTCCCAGCCCTCGAAGAGAACATCAAGATCCTGCTCATACCGGCGGATCCGGACGACCAGAAGAACGCCATAGTGGAGATCAGGGGCGGTACCGGAGGAGATGAAGCCGCCATATTCGCCGGCGACCTCTTCCGCATGTACTCCAAATTCGCTGAACGCAAAGGATGGTCCCTCGAAGTCACCGACCAGGCACCCGGTTCTTCCGGCGGTTTCAAGCAGGTGGTCTTCAAGCTTTCCAGCAACTCTGACGGAGTTTACGGGATAATGAAATACGAATCCGGCGTACACCGCGTCCAGAGGGTCCCCCAGACCGAAACCCAGGGTAGGATCCAGACATCGGCGGCATCCGTGGCCGTTTTCCCCGAGGCCGGAGAATTCGACATCACCATCGACATGAACGACATCCGCAAGGATACTTACTGCTCATCCGGTCCCGGCGGCCAGGGAGTCAACACCACTTACTCCGCAGTCCGCCTGACGCATATCCCTTCCGGAATAGTTGTACAGTGCCAGGAGGAGCGCTCCCAGATCAAGAACTTCGAGAGGGCCCTGGAAGAACTCCGTACGAGGCTCTACAACCGCGAGCACCAGAAATACCTGGACGGCATCGCCCAGAAACGCAAGACCATGGTGTCCACCGGTGACCGTTCGGCGAAGATCCGCACTTACAATTATCCCCAGTCACGCGTAACCGACCACAGGATCAACTGGTCGACCTACAACCTTCCGGTCTTCATGGACGGAGACATACAGGCATGCATCGACGCACTCACCATCGCAGAGAACGCCGAGCGCCTTAAAGAGGCAGGAGAGTAAGCCTCCTGCAATAACAGTGTCATTGTAAACCACTTAAAAAACAAAACAAATGCAACAAGACAAGGCGTACTCCGCCACATTCCTGGTCATGGCCGTACTTTTCACGGTCTGCCTGATCACATCCAATCTCTTCGCGACCAAGATCTTCACCATCGCAGGGACCATTGCCCTCCCCGCGGCGGTGATCATATTCCCGATTTCCTACATACTGAATGACTGCCTTACCGAGGTATGGGGTTATCGCAGGGCGCTCCTGGCCATATGGATAGCCTTCGCGATGAATTTCTTCGTCGTGGTGCTCGGACAGGTCGCTGTGTGGCTCCCCTCTGCCCCGTTCTGGGACGGCGGCCCCCATTTCGACTACATGTTCATGATGGCTCCGAGGGTCGCCTTCGCATCCCTTCTCGCCTTCCTGGCCGGCTCGACCCTGAACTCACTGGTCCTCAGCAAGATGAAAGTCGCTACCAAAGGCAGGAACTTCGGTTGGAGAGCCATTCTGTCATCCCTGTGCGGAGAACTCCTGGACTCTTTGATATTCATGCCGATAGCATTCTTCGGGACCTCGTTGAAGGACCTTGGGAAGATGATGCTCTTCCAGGTAAGTTTCAAGGTGCTCTACGAAATCGTCATCCTCCCCGTAACCTCAGCGGTCTGCAGGAAGGTCAAAGCCTCAGAAGGGATTGACGCATATGACAAGGGAATCTCCTACAATCCCTTCAAGATCACAGGGGATAACGCGGCCTAAGTGTCGGCCGTAAACTCGGTACACTTGAATGTCGCTGTCAGCACGGAGCGACGGGAGACAACCGTAGCCTTAGAAGTGGAAACCGCGGGCATAGCCTTATCCCCGGCACTGATAACGAAACTCCAGTATAAATACTTTAAAACTGTAATTAAAAATCACAAAAAATTGGCGATTAAACAAATTTTCGAGAGCTAAAATGTTTCATACTACTGTCAATGAAGCAATTCCGAGGGCCATGTCATAATATTGATTTGAAAGTTCCTTGGAGCAGAACTACCGAAAAAAGTTACGTTAGCGGCCCGGAACATTAGAATTCGGAAAAATATGCGTATCTTTCCTACAAATATCTAAAAAGGAAAAAAGAATTCGATATGGAAAGGAAAAATGAGGGGTTGAAAGCCCTTGGCGGCCCATCCAGATATTCACAGGATTACGACCCGGGGGTACTCGAATCCTTCGAGAACAGGCATCAGGACAATGACTACTGGGTAAGGTTCAACTGCCCTGAATTCACGACTTTATGTCCCATCACCGGGCAGCCTGACTTCGCAGAGATACGCATATCCTATATCCCCGACAAGCGCATGGTGGAGAGCAAGAGCCTGAAGCTCTACCTGTTCAGTTTCCGCAGTCACGGAGACTTCCATGAGGATGTGATCAACGTCATCATGAAAGACCTCATCGCACTGCTCGACCCCCGTTACATCGAAGTCACCGGCATATTCGTCCCCAGAGGCGGCATAAGCATATGGCCATATGCCAATTACGGACGTCCGGGTACGAAATACGCTGCCCTTGCAGAGCAGCGTTTCGCTACGCACGAATAACGCGCGCGTTATCCATCGTACTGCTTATTTCTCGATCGGGACCAGGGCGAAGCTCAGGTCTCCCTTGCAGCAGAGTTTTCCGTTTACATCCAGACGGGCGGAGCACATGAAGAGCTTATTGCCTCCCGTGTTCCTCCGGTCTACCATCCGGGAAGTGATCTCGCACACGTCCCCGGGACGTACCATATTCTTGAACCGTACGTTGTTGAGCCCGATGTAAAGGGTCATGTTGCCGGGGATCTCATCCTTGACCAGGATGGCGCAGCTCTGCGCCATGATCTCGCACTGGATTACTCCGGGGACTACCGGGTTGCCCGGGAAATGCCCCTGGGTGAAGAATTCATTTTCCTTGATGGTGTATTTGCAGTGCCCTACACCTTCATCGTCAATGGTAGCCTCCTCTATCAAGAGCATCGGCTCCCTGTGCGGCAGGAAAGTTTTGATTGCTTCTTTGTCAAATGTCTGGCTCTGGCTCATGGTACACGTATATTTTCAGGTTAGACTGGACGGAAGGCGACGCAGGCATTGTGTCCGCCGAAACCGAGGGAATCGGAAATGCCTATGGTGATGTCGCTCTTGACCGCCTTGTTCGGAGTGTAGTCCAGGTCGCATTCCGGATCCGGTGCATCCAGGTTGATGGTCGGGGGGATGACTCCGTTGCGGAGTGCGAGGATGGTTGCGATCGCCTCGGCGGCACCAGCGGCGCCGAACATATGTCCGGTCATGGATTTGATCGAACTGATGTGCGCCTTGTAGGCAAAGTCCCCGAGCGCCACCTTGTATGCGGTCGTCTCAGCTATGTCGTTGAGTTTGGTACCGGTTCCGTGGGCGTTTATGTAGAGGTTGTCTTTCTCCTTGTCGAAGCCGGCTTCTTCCAGGGCGAGGTTAAGGCACTTCGCCTGGGTGCATCCGTCCGGCCTGGGGGCAGTGGGATGATAAGCATCGCAGGTGTTGCCGTATCCTACCATTTCCCCGTAGATCACGGCGCCGCGCTGGACGGCATGCTCGTATTCCTCGAGGACTATCACCCCAGCTCCGTCACCCATGACGAAACCTTTGCGGTTGGCATTGAACGGGAGGGATGCATATTTGGGGTCCTCCGCCCTTGAAAGGGCCTTGGCATTGGCGAATCCGGCTATTCCAAGCGGGATGGTGGCGTTCTCGCAGCCTCCGGCGATAATCGCATCGGCATATCCATGCTTGATCGCACGGAATGCTTCTCCGATGCAATGCGATGAGGTTGCGCATGCGGTCACGATATCCAGGCACGGTCCCTGGGCATTGTGCTTGATGGCGATGTGGCCGGCAGCGATATTGGAAATCATGGTCGGGATGAAGAGCGGGGAAATCCACTGTCCCGAAGGATCGTCGATCATCTTGGCAGTCTCGCGGTACTGGACCTCGAAGCCGCCGATTCCGGAGCCGACATACACGCCAAGCCTGAACGGATCGATGTTCTTCCCTTCACCTTCGGTCTGGAGACCGGACTGTTTCACTGCCTGATAAGCGGCTGCCATGCCATACTGGGTGAAAAGGTCCTGCTTGCGGACGAATGGCTTGTCCATTCCGTATTCCTCTGGCTGAAAATCCTTGACCTTTCCGGCAATCTTCACCGGAAGTTCCGAAGTGTCAAATGATTCGATATAATCGATCCCGCATACTCCGTCAACCAGGTTTTTCCAAAAAGTAGGAACGTCATTTCCAATGGACGAAATGACTCCCATGCCTGTTACCACAACTCTATGTTCTTTGCTCATACCTCGTCGATTCTAATTAAAAATTGGAAGTGCAATAGAGTGCAAATTTAGTCATTTTTTACCATTCTACAACTGCCGCGGCGGACAGGAGTCCGGCCCCGAAAGCACTGAACACAAGTATGTCGCCCTGCTTGAACATCCCCTTCCGGTTACACTCATCCAGCAGGATGGTGCATGAGGCAGACGAAGAATTCCCATGGTTGCGTATGTTCGACGGGAATTTCTCCTCCGGCTCAGCCAGGTATTTCTTGATGGCGTCAATGATGCGCATGTTGGCCTGATGCACCATGTAATAAGAGACTTCGTCCTTAGTCATGCCGATCTCTTGCAGAAGGGCCTCAACCTCTGTGGTAGAAGCATTTACGGCGAACTTGAACACTTCGCGTCCCATCATCTGCAGGGGGACGTCGATTTCCTCCTTGGTTATGTAGGGAGTGGGCATCAGGCGGCGTTTCTGCCAGATCTTGGAGACATCCGGCTCTGCATGCAGCTTGATACCCTTGATATTGTTCCCGTCGCTGAGGACGACAGCACCGGCCCCGTCACCGAAAAGGACGCATGTGCTCCTGTCCTGCCAGCTGGTCATCCTGGTCGGTTCCTCGGCGCACACGATGAGCACATTGTGGACCTTGCCGGCCAGCCAGTGCGTCTCGGCGATGTCCAGCGCATAGATAAAGCCGGGGCATGCACAATTGATATCGATGCAAGGAGCTGAGATTCCGAGTTCCTGGCTGATCGCACAGCTCAGGCCCGGCGTCATGTACTCGTTTACGACATTCGAACATATGAAATAGTCGATCTGGGACTTGTCAATGCCTGCATCCTCAATAGCCTTCCTTGCGGCATCGGCCCCCAGCTTGACAAGGTCTTCATCCGAGATCACGAAACGCGACTTGATCCCGGTACGGGGGAAAATCCATTCGTCGGAAGTGTCCAGGAATTCCGACAGCATGTCGTTGGTCACGACTTTCTTGGGAAGAGAGCTTCCGGTTCCGATTATTTTCATTTGCTTTACCTTTAAATCCACATCGAAATTAACCAATTCCGCGATAACATGTATTTTTATGTGGCAAACGCGGTCCAGATACGCAAAAGGCCCCGTTTTTGGGGTGATCATTCAAAATATGGGGCGAAAAACTATTTGCGAAAACACTGAATTTGACTAATTTTGCCAGACATGTTTTCACTTGGGAACAAGATACCGGCTTATCTCGTAGGCAAGTACGAGATGATACTCACCTGCACATTCACGGCGTTCTTCGCCCTGTTGTTCATGGTGTTCAGCATCCCATTTTCCCATAACTCATGGTTTGAACTCGGCACCTCGGAGGCATTCGGCTTCACCGTGATATTCTTCCTGATAGCGCTGCTGGTAGTGATAGGCAGCAAAGTCCTGATGTACCGGTACACCCGCCACCACAGCCTGTCCTTCGGCAACTACATCCTGTGGAACCTGTCCGAGGTAGTGGTAATCAGCCTCCTGTACACATACCTCTCATTCCAGGGAGATATGCTCGGGGTCATCAACCTCAAAGGCGCCAGCCTCAGCCGGCTTTTCGGCTCCGCCCTCATCTACTGCTTCATCTCCCTTGTCTTCCCTTACCTGATCTCCGGGATGTATTTCGCCATCCTGGACAAGGACAACACCATCAGGCTCATGAAGTACTCCAACGTAGTTTCGGATGAGCCGGTGGTTCCAAGGTCTGAAGACAAGATAACCCTTTTCGACAACAGCGGGGAGATGAAGCTGTCGGTACGCTCGTCAAACCTCTACTACATCGAATCAGACGACAACTACATCAAGGTCTGGTATTCCGACAACAAGGGCGCGCTGAAACAGTACATGCTCAGGTGCCGCCTGAAAACCGTAGAAGAAAGTTTCAAGGGCAGTTCCCTTGTCAGGTGCCACAGACAGTACATCATCAACATTGACAAGGTTAAAGTCCTCCGCAAGGAAAAAGACGGTTACGAACTGGTGCTTGACAGTGACCTCATCGCTCCGATCCCGGTGACGAAGACCTACTCGGCCAACGTCCTGTCGATGTTCAATGACGCCAGGATCAACAACCGGATTCCTGATTCACTCTGAAATCGGGCCGCTCCCGAGCATTTCCGGGGCATCCTCGCCGGTACCGCCGCAATCCGCCCCGGCAGGTGCGTACCAGACTGCGAACTGTCCCGGAGCCGGTCCCCTCTGTGGAGAATCGAAAAGGATGAAGAGCCCGTTATCCCTCATTATGAGGGTAGCGTCCTGCAGGGGCTGGCGGTAACGTATCCTGACACGGCAGCGCAGCATTCCGCCAATCTCCAGGCAGAGCTGCGGGCGCATCCAGTGGATTTCTTCTTTGCGGATACGGAGCACGCTGCGGGACAAGCCCTTGTGACGGTGACCCTGCCCCACGTACACTATGTTCTTTCCGATGTCGGTCCCGATTACGAATATGGAGTCCGTATGTCCTCCTATCCCAAGCCCCTTCCTCTGGCCAATGGTGTAGAACTGGGCACCGTCATGGGTGCCGGCGACCTTACCGTACGGATTATCCTTAATCCTGGTCTTGAGGGTGTGGCGCTTTCCCGAGCGGTAGGTCTCTTCTTCGAAGGTGATGTCGACGGGGACAGGCCTTGACAGTGCAAGCAGCTGGGAGTCGGTCAGGGATGCGATTTTCTCAGGGGCATATGAATTTCCAGGTGTCACGCCGGTGCACTTGTCTTCGGAAATGTAGTCGGTGACCATCCTCGCAGGCGAACCGTCCACGGTCAGGGAAGAAAGTGTCCTGCAAATGGTTGCATACTGCGGATTGTCATCATAATAGGCGTCGAAGACTTCTATCACCTGGCCTTCGCTGGGACGGATCTTCTGCTTGAGGAACGTAGGGAGGTCAACCTTTCCGATGAAACATATGCCCTGGGAATCCTTCTTGAGGGCCGAAGGCAGGTCGGCCTCTTCGGCTATACGCCTGACCTCTGGCTTTGTCAGGTCACCTATCGGGAAAACTGCCCTTGAGAGTTCCTCCTGCGTGAGCTGGCAGAGGAAATAGCTCTGGTCCTTGCCAGGATCCACCCCTTCGAAAATGCGCCATGCCTTCTGCCCGTCGGGGCCGGTAATCTCATCCTTGCGGCAATAGTGTCCGGTAGCCACCATGTCGGCTCCAAGCTTCCGCGCAGCCTCGTAGAAGGCATCGAACTTTATCTCCCTGTTGCAGAGCACATCGGGATTGGGGGTACGCCCCTTTGCATATTCCTCGAACATGTAGTCGGCGACCCTCTGCCTGTACTGTGCGCTGAGATCGACGAAATAGAAAGGGATGCCGATTTTCCTGGCAACCAGTTCTGCGACGTACCTGTCCTCCTCCCATTCACAGTCTCCGTGGAGGGTCACGTCGGCATTGTCCCAGTTCCTCATGAACATTGCGAACACATCCGCACCCTGCCTCTTGAGGAGCAGGGCGGCGACGCTGGAATCAACTCCACCGGACAGACCGACACAGATTTTCATAGCATATGCCTTTACGGGGACAAAGTTATGAGCAGTTTTCAAATAAACCAAAATTGATTATCTTTGACGCCTACACCACAAAGCTGCATAGCGAAATGCGACACGAAAAACTGGAAATAGACTACCAGGT
Source organism: uncultured Bacteroidia bacterium (assembly GCA_902803535.1). Classification (GTDB taxonomy): domain Bacteria; phylum Bacteroidota; class Bacteroidia; order Bacteroidales; family UBA932; genus Cryptobacteroides. The sequence continues at coordinate 23,960 of CADCQP010000264.1, forward strand.
GTTCAGTTCCATCGATGAACTCGAACCGCTCGACAGGGAACTCGCCCTGGAAGCCATCAAGGCCCAGACCGGCTCATATGCTCCTTATTCAGGCTACAACGTAGGATCCGCGATCCGGCTGACTTCCGGAAGGATAATAACGGGATCCAACCAGGAGAACAACGCCTCTCCGGCCGGACTCTGCGCCGAACGCACGGCCATGTTCTATGCCCATGCCCACTGGCCTGATGAACCCATGGAAGAAATAGCCATTGCAGGAGGTCCGGGATTCACCCTGGACGACGAACCCGCCACCCCATGCGGACAATGCCGGCAGGTCATGGCAGAGTTCCAGACCGCGGGGAAACACCCGCTTGCCATCCTCATGGTCGGGAAGAAGGAAATCTGGAAGTTCGGGAAGGTAGATGACATCCTCCCCTTCATCTTTGACGGCTACAAGCCGAAATAGCTGTCCGCCGCTGCCTGGGCGCACCTGATCCCGTCCAGTGCGGAAGAGACGATCCCGCCTGAATATCCTGCGCCCTCACCGCATGGATAAAGTCCCGGTACTGTAAGTGACTGAAGTGTTTCCGGGTCACGCTTGATCCTTATGGGAGATGAGGTCCTTGACTCGATTCCGACCAGAAGGGCTTCATTCGTGTAATACCCTCTCCACGGGATGAGGGGGAACGCCTGCTGAAGGCGTCCCGCGATGAAGTGGGGCAGCAGTTCATGGAGGGGTGCATTGACCAGTCCAGGCTTGTAGGAAGACTCCGGAAGCGACTCTGACTGACGCCCTTCGCAGAAATCCACCATCCTCTGGGCAGGAGCCGCCATAGGATTCTCACCGCCATGGGTGGAAGCATATGCGTACATCTTCCTCTCGAGGTCCCTCTGGAAGTCAAGCCCCTTGAATGCCCCGGATCCGGCATACTCCTCGGGAACGTCGTCGGAGTTTATCTGCACCACGACTCCCGCATTCGCCCACCTGGAACTGCGGCTGGAATTGGACATGCCGTTCATGACTATCTGTCCGTCCTCGGTTGCGGATGGCACGAGGATTCCGCCAGGGCACATGCAGAATGAATGCACTCCCCTTTCGTCGGCGATTTCCTGGGCCTCCATGGCATCAGCCTCGTCACGCATCTGTTCGAATTCCTTTATCCCTTCCGGAGCCTCGGCTGGAAGGGCCTCGGCACCAGGATGTTCCAGTGCGACCTGCATGGCAAATTCGTACTCTGCAGGCGGAAGGCCCGGTTTCCATTGGCCATGGTAACGTATCTTGTTGATCAGGTCCTGGGAATGCTCCACGCGGACTCCCATCGCGAATCCCTGAGCCTCGAGCTCCCACCCGTGGGATGCACCCATTTCGTAGATATCCCTGGCCGAATGCCCGGTCGCAAGGATAACGCTGGATGCCTCGAATTCAGCACCGGACGCTGTGCGCACATGCAGGACTCCGTCTTCGGTACGGTCGATGTCAGTCACCTTAGCTTCAAAATGATACTCTCCGCCGTGGTCCAGGATGCACTGACGGATATTTTCGCATATGCGGGGCAGCTTGTCGGTCCCGATATGGGGATGCGCATCGATCAGGATACGCGGATTGGCACCGAATGCCACAAGTGAATAGAGAACCTCCCTGATGTCCCCCCTCTTCGAAGAACGGGTGAAGAGCTTGCCGTCGGAGAATGCTCCGGCCCCGCCCTCGCCATAGCAATAGTTGGAATCCGGATCCACTATCCCGTCACGGACCAGCTTCGCCATGTCGAACTTGCGCTCCTTGACAGCTTTTCCGCGCTCCAGGATAACCGGCCTGAGCCCCAGGGACAGGAGTTTCAGGGCGGCGAACATCCCGGCTGGACCGGCGCCGATCACTATCACCGCAGGAGCATCAGCCACATCCTTGTACCCGGGCAGGACATATGGCCTGTAATTGTCCCGATAGGTGTAGCCGGCTATCTTCCACACCTGGTGCACCTCACCGCGGGCATCAATGGAACGCCTGGTGATGACACAGGTAGCATCCGCACCCGAATATGTCGGATTGAACGACTTCGTGGGGTCGATAACGTTGATGACAGCGTTGGAATGGAGCCTGAGCTTCTGCGCGGCCACGACACGGACATCGTCAGCGCGGAGCTCACGGTCCATGGAGGAGGTCATCTCAAATTCAATCATATGCAATCGTTGTTCGTCAGAAATCTAAAAATCGGCTATCCTCGACACGGGAGCCACGTCCAGCGGCGTACGTTCCCCGGCAAGGAAGCGGAACCAGCCGGCTACGGCTATCATGGCGGCATTGTCGGTAGTGAACTTGAACTCCGGAAGGTAGGTCGTCCACCCGCGCTTCTTCCCCTCTTCGACGATCCTCGCACGGAGAGCGGAGTTCGCGGAAACGCCTCCGCCTATGGTCACCTGGCGGATCCCTGTCTGCCGCGCCGCCTTTATCAGCTTGTCCATCAGGATATCTATCAGGGCTTTCTGGAAACTGGCGCACAGGTCCTCCTTGTTCTTCTGGATGAAGTCCGGGTCCTTGGCCAGCTCATCCCGCGTAAAGTAGAGCAGGGATGTCTTGATGCCGCTGAAACTGTAATCCAGCCCCGGGATGTGCGGCTTGGCGAACGAGAACCTGTCCGGGTCGCCCGACTTGGCAAGGGCGTCGATGACCGGGCCGCCGGGATACCCCAGGCCCATCATCTTGGAACACTTGTCAAAAGCCTCTCCCACGGCATCATCGATCGTCTGGCCGAGGATCTCGAAATCCAGCGGACTGGAAACCTTGACTATCTGGGAGTTGCCGCCGGAGACAAGAAGGCAGAGGTAAGGGAATGACGGCTGGCGGTTTTCCTTCCCTTCCTGCTTGACGAAATCAGCCAGGATGTGTCCCTGGAGATGGTTCACCATGACAGTGGGAATGTCCAGGGCCAGGCCGAGGGCCTTAGCGAAAGAAGTCCCGACCAGAAGAGACCCCAGCAGGCCGGGACCGCGGGTGTAGGCTATCGCACTCAGGTCCGAAGCCTTGATACCGGCCCTTTTCAGGGCCTCGCTGACTACCGGTACGATATTCTGTTCATGCGCCCTGGAGGCAAGTTCAGGGACGACTCCGCCATATGCCTTATGGACGTCCTGCCCTGCAATCACGTTGGACAACAGCCACCCGTCGCGGAGCACCGCTGCGGAAGTGTCGTCGCAAGAAGACTCTATTCCCAGAATGATATCTGCCATCGTTTTCAAAAAACATCCCCACTAACGGGGAATCGGCTGCAAAAATACAAACAACCCCTTAAAGTCCCAAGAATAAATACTAAAAGTCCCGATAATAAATATTAAATTTGTAGATTGATGAAAAAGGTCCTGCACATAACCGCATTCACCGCCGGGCTTATCCTGCTGCTCTTCTGCGCAGGCATCGTGGCTGTGCAGTCACCCTCCGTCCAGACCTGGATGGCCAATGCGGCGATCAGGCAGGTACAGAAGAACCTGGACGGGCGCATCACCTTCACCCGCCTCCACATCAAGCCTTTCAACGCGCTTGTACTCAAGGACGTGGTAATCACCGACAATTCCCCTGCGGTGGCTCCTGACGGCAGCCGCATTGACACCGTCTTCACTGCCGGCGATATCATAGCTACATTCTCACTCAAAGGCCTGCTGGACAAAGGCGGCCTCCACATACGCAGGGCCTTCGTCAGCAACGGCAGCCTCTACCTGGCCGGGGATGAAAGGGGCATGAACATACAGAGGATGTTCGGCCTGAAGAAGGACAACCGCAAGAAGAAAAAAGAGCCGGGGAACGTCTTCGACATAGGCAGGGCCGAGCTGAGGGACTTCCATTTCAGGCTGCTGAACTACAAGAAGCAGGAGAAGGACCGCCAGAAAGGGAAAACTCCACGCGAAAACGCAGTGGACTGGACCGACCTGGATGTGGTCGCGGACATAAAGGCCCATTCTGTAAGCATGTCCTCAGGTTACATGTCCGGAGTCGCCGACAGGATCCACGTCAAGGAGAAGAGCGGGCTGGAGCTGCACAACATCAGCGGAAAGGCCAGGGTCGGACACGGGAAGACAGTAGTGCGGAACATCAGGATAGAAGACGGACTGTCAGACATCTTCCTCCCGCTGTTCACGATGACATATGCGGGCACCGGTTCGTTCAAGCATTTCATCGAAGAGGTCAAACTCCACGGGGAATTCGGGAGATCAAAGGTTGACATGAAGACCGTTTCCTGGTTCGCACCGGCTCTCTCGAAGATGAGTCCGGTCCTGGACATCACTTCCGGGACAGTGGACGGCTACATCAACGACCTCAAGATCAAGAACCTGGCATTCAAGGAAGAGGGCAGCTCCGTCAAGGCCGCCCTTTCCGGATCGGTTACCGGCCTGCCGGACTCCCATGGCATGCTTACCCGCTTCAGCATCCCCTCACTCAGCTTCACCTCCGACGGACTCGGGAAATTCCTGGGCTCAATCACCGGAAAGGAGGTCAAGATGGGCCGGATCGCCCCCGGGGAGGTCTTCGTCTTCAGCGGAAGCGGAGAGGGTCCGCTTAACCGGCTCAAAGTCAATGGCGGGATTACCTCCGGCATCGGCAATGCCCATGCAGCCCTTGACATCCGCAACCTCATCGACAAGGACCGCAGCATCCTGGTCAACGGCAACATAAGCACTGACAGGCTGGACCTCAGGCCTATCGCGGGAAGCGACCTCCTGGGAGAATGCACCCTCAGCACCAAGGCTTCCGCAGTCCTGGCGAAAGGTAACCCGCAAGTCAACATCGATTCCCTGCGGATAGACAAGATCAGGGTCAACGGGTACGATTACTCGGAGATAGCTGCGGCCGGGAAATACTCCCAGAACGCATTCGACGGGAAGGTCATATGCAATGATCCCAACCTGAACTTCATATTCCAGGGCATATTCAACTTCTCGCCGAAGTCAGGGAACGCCCTCTACAAGTTCTACGCGAACCTGGGATATGCCGACCTCAACGCCATGAACATCGACAAGCGCGGGACATCGCGCCTGTCCCTGCGCACCAACGCCAATTACATGATCGTGGACAGCGGGGATGCGATCGGGGAACTTGATGTCAAGGACGTATCGTTCGTGACTTCGGACGGGCGGCACGACGTAGGAGACATCGCCATATCCTCACATTCCAATGATGAAGTCAACCGCATCCGCTTCACATCCAGCTTCGCCGAAGGGAACTACGTAGGCACGGCGTCGATCGGTGAGCTTCTTAAGGACATCGTCACCCTCACCGCCCGGGAAGAATTCCCGGTGCTCTTCAAGGACAAGGGGCGCGAATGGGAGGGCAACACCTGCAATGCGACCCTGCGTTTCCACGACAGCCGCGACGTCCTGTCATATGCCATGCCGGGCCTTTACATAGCTGACAGCACCACCGTACGGCTCAGCCTTGACAAGGATGGGATAGTGTCGGCCGACATCGCTTCCCCACGCCTGGCCTTCAAGGACAAATACCTCAAGAACCTCCGCCTGACAGCCGACAACAGGACAGGTGACATCTCCGGAAGCATCGTCTCCAAAGAGATGAAGATTTCCGGAATGACGTTCCTCGGCAGCGCCCTCCGGTTTTACGGAGGAGATGGCAGTTTCGGGCTCGGACTCAATTACGACAACGAGACAACGCCGGAGAACAAGGGCGAAATCTACCTCAGGGGCAACTTCGAGAGAGACGCCAAGGACAGCCTCGTAATCCGTGCCGGCACCCTGCCATCCAACCTCTACTACGAAGGCGACGCATGGAGCATTAAACCCGCGGAAGTGGTCATACGCGGAGGCGACATATCCATTGACAGGCTCCTGGCCGAATGCAGCGAACAGAACATCAGCATCGCCGGCGGCATTTCCAAGACCAAGGCGGACACCCTTTCCGTCCGGATGAACGGATTTGACATCAGTCCGATCGCCAGCACCCTGAAACAGGATTTCGGCATCGAGGGACGCATCACCGGAACCGCTGCCCTGGCCTCTCCCCTGACCGGGATCCCGGACCTCAGGGTGGATCTCTACGCCGACTCAACCAAGATCGGAGGCAAACGCTTCGGCCGCCTGGAACTCTCCAGTTCATGGAACGACGAGACCGGACGCTTCGACATATCCGCGACCAATTCCCTCAACGGGGGGAACACCTTCAAGGCCGAAGGCACCCTCCGGCCCTCGGACCGCAACCTGGACATGCTTCTCACCCTCAGCGGGATGGACGCCGGCTACGCTTCTCCGATCCTGGGATCCGTCTTCACTGGCATGGGCGGGAACATATGGGGTAAGATCCGGGCACAAGGCCCGCTGGACCGCCTCGCGATCTCCAGTTCCGAAGGACGGTTCGACAATGTAGCCCTGACATTCGACTTCACCAAGGTACCCTACCTGGTCAGCGGTCCGTTCCACGTCACGAACGAGGGGCTCTTCATTGACAACGCCCAGATGAAAGACCGCGTCGGGGGAAGCGGCACCATCGGCGGAGTCGTCAGCTTCGGCGGATTCAAGCAGCTCGGGGTGGACATAGGGATCACCATGGACAGGATACTGGCCCTCAATACGAAAGATTCAGACAACCCGACATTCTACGGCAACGTCTCGGCCTCCGGGAACGTCTCGGTCAAAGGCCCGCTCAACGCCCTCGCTGTTGACATCGACGCAGTGACCCAGAAGAGCGGCACATTCCACATACCGCTCGGGAAGAACGCCTCCAGGCACAAGAGCAACCTCCTCACATTCAAGGAGAAAGAGACATATGTCTATGTCGATCCCTATGATGAGATGATGAACAGGACGACGAAGGCGAAGAAATCCGGAAATGACCTGTCCGTCCGTCTGAAGATCAGGGTAACCCCCGGGGTCCAGGGCATCATAGAACTGGACAAGAGCATGGGGAACCAATTGACCTGCAACGGATCCGGCAACATCCAGATCGAAGTCAGGCCAAGCCGGGCAGTCTTCAACATCAACGGAGACTACAATCCCAGTTCGGGTAACTTCCACTACAATGCGATGAACATCGCCCAGAGGGATTTCTCCATCCAGGATGGCAGTTCCATAAGGTTCAACGGCGACATAATGGACAGCGACCTCGACGTCACGGCCCAGTACTTCACCAAGACCTCGCTTTCCACCCTGCTGGCCGACACCACCGCCGTCGCGACCCGCAGGACAGTCATATGCGGCCTCAACCTCACCGAAAAACTCCGCAACCCCAAGCTGAACTTCAGCATAACCGTACCCGACCTGGCACCGACGACACAGGCCCAGGTTGAAAGCGCCCTCAACACCGAGGACAAGATCCAGAAACAGTTCCTCTCGCTCCTGATCAGCAACAGTTTCCTCCCCAACGAGCAATCCGGGATCGTGAACAACTCCAACATGCTCTACTCCAACGTAGCCGAAGTCATGGCCGGGCAGTTGAACAACATCCTGCAGAAACTGGACATCCCCCTCGACCTCGGCCTGAACTATCAGTCCAACCAGATGGGGACCAACATATTCGACGTAGCCCTCTCTACCCAGCTGTTCAACAACAGGGTCATCGTGAACGGCACCATCGGCAACCGTCAGTACGGTTCTTCCGGGCGCGACGACGACGTGGTGGGAGACCTGGACATAGATGTCAAGCTGAACCGGCAGGGCAACCTGAGGCTGAACCTCTTCTCGCATTCGGCCGACCAGTACACCAACTATCTGGACAACTCGCAGAGGAACGGGGTCGGCGTCACCTACCAGCGTGACTTCAACCGGTTCGGGGATTTCATCCGGAGCATCTTCACCTCCCGCAAGAAGAGGGAGAGGATGATGCTGGAGAGGCTGCAGAGGGATTCGCTGGGAACGCGGCGCGGAATCCCATACGGAGAAATGAACGTAATAGAAATCGAACGATGAACGGAACATTGTACCTCATACCCACTCCCTTAGGCGGAGACGACCCTTCCGGAACCATCCCGGGACCGGTGCTCGACAGGATGCTCTCCCTTAAGACCTTCGTCGTGGAGGAACTCAGGACTGCCAGGAGATACCTGTCCTCCTGCGGCATGAAGGGACAGATCGCTTCCCTGGACCTCCACGAGCTCAACGAGCACACGAAGGATGAGGAAGTCGAAGCCCTCCTGCCCCTGTTCAGGGACGGGAACGACGTCGGGCTTATGACCGAGGCGGGACTCCCTGCGGTCGCAGACCCGGGAGCCAGACTGGTAGCCCTCTGCCACAGGCACGGGATCAGAGTTGTCCCCCTGACCGGTCCATCCTCCCTGATGATGGCGCTGATGGCCTCCGGGATGAACGGCCAGAGTTTCGCTTTCCTGGGCTACCTGCCGGCCAAGGCCGATGAAAGGAAGAACGCCATAAGGGAGGCGGAAAAACACTCCGCATCTTTCCGGCAGACCCAGATATTCATCGAGACCCCTTACCGTAACGACGCAATGCTCTCCGACCTGGTGGCCGTGTGCCGTCCCTCCACATCCATATGCGTCGCAGCCAACCTGACGACGGAAGACGAATACATCCGCACATTCCCGGCCTCTAAATGGAAAGAATTGGTTTCCAATGGATTCACAATAGGTAAAAGGCCCTGTGTCTTCTTAATCCTCTCGCAAAGATGAAAACTGACAACGTAACAACACTGGAAATAAGCGGAATGAAGTTCCATTCCTTCACAGGCATCCTCCCCGAAGAAAAGACCGAAGGGGTGGACCTCGAGGTCGACTTCAAGGGCAGGTACTTCTCTAAGAAAGCCGTTAAGGACGATGACATCTCAGAAGCGGTGGATGTGAGGCTCATATGCGATCTGGTACAGAATGAAGTATCCCAACCGTGCAACCTTCTGGAGACTCTGGCCGACCGGATAGTGCGTTCCATATCAGGCTCATTCCCTGAGTTTTACGCCATCAAGGTCAGGGTATCCAAACTGTCCCCGGGCCTCTGTGGCGCCAGGAGCTGGAGCGCCACTGCGAGCTTCAACTGGGGCAATGAAAATTCCGACATCTGACATGAAGATAGCGCTGCTGACCCTCGGATGCAAGCTCAACTACGCCGAGACGTCGACATACGAGCGGGGATTCAAGGCTGCCGGCCTGGAGGTGGTTCCATGGCAGGACAAGGCCGACATCTACCTTGTCAACACCTGCAGCGTCACCGGTCATTCCGACAACAAATGCCGGAACATCATACGCAAATGCCACCGTGTCAATCCCCTGGCGGACATAGTCGTAACCGGCTGCTACGCCGAGCTGAAAAGGGATGAGGTACGCTCCCTTGAGGGAGTTTCCCTGGTCTTCGGGGCTAAGGAGAAACAGTCTGTAGTCCCATCAGTCCTGGCAATGGTCTCCGGCAGGGACATATCCCTGGACGAGAGCTACAAGGACCGCAGCATGGCCGAGGAATACCGTCACATTTCATCTGGCATAATGCCCGCATGGTCTTCCGGAGAAAGGACACGGTCATTCCTGAAGGTTCAGGACGGATGCAACAATTTCTGCGCATATTGTACCGTCCCATTCGCCCGCGGAGAGTCCAGGAACATCCCCATATGCGAGGCTGTCCGCGCCGCCCGGCTCATTGCCGCCGAAGGCGTAAAGGAGATAGTGCTTACCGGTGTGAACACCGGAGATTTCGGACGCACCACTGGTGAGTCCTTCCTGGACCTGCTGAAGGCCCTGGAAGAAGTGGAAGGAATTGAGCGTTACCGCATTTCTTCAATCGAGCCCAACCTCCTCACCAGGGAGACAGTCGACTGGATAGCCTCCGGCACCAAGTTCCAGCCCCATTTCCACATCCCCCTCCAGACCGGCGACGACGGGCTTCTCGAAAAGGTCGGGAGGAGATACACCACGGCCCAGTTCGCCTCGCTGATAGACTATATCCGCCTCAAGATGGGACAGAAGGTCTTTTTCGGGATCGACGTCATCGTGGGACTTCCCGGGGAGACGGATGAGAAGTTCGAAAGGACATATGCCTTCCTCGCCGAAAGGATACGCCCCGCCTTTATCCACATCTTCCCCTATTCCCGGAGGCCCGGGACCAGGGCTGACAAGATGCCGGACCAGGTCAGGGATTCGGTCAAGACAGATAGGGTGAAAAGGCTGGAAGGACTCTGCGAGACCCTCAGCGCCGAGTTCAGGGCCTCCTGCAAAGGCATGAGGGAAAGGGTCCTGTGGGAGTCAGACAACCATGAGGGGAAGATGTCCGGTTACACCGGCAACTACCTCAGGATGGAGAGCGTATGGGACAGCGACAGAATCGGCACAATTGAAGAAATCACCATAAGCGATTAAAGCCATGAAACAGTTCCTCACCATCCTTGCCGCCTTCCTCCTGATGTGCGTGGGAACATATGCCCAGACAGACAGCCTCCGCCTGAGGTACGTCTATGAAGGGACTGTCCGCGACGCGACAACAGGAAAGGTCCTGCAGTACGTTGGCGTCTCCATCCCGGGACGCCCCTTTGCCACCGTCACCAACGTTGACGGGGACTTCATCATCAAGTCGGATGAAAGTGCATCCGAACTGACTTTCAGCATGATAGGCTACAAGAGCCTGACCCTTCCCGTCCCTGATGAACCCGGAGCCAGGATGAGGGTCAGCATGGCTCCGCAGAGCCTCACCCTCCATGAAGCGATGATCATTTCGGCCGACCCATATTCCCTGGTCGAAGAGGCGACGAAGCGGATCCCGCTCAATTACAGCCTCGCCCCCGAACTGCTCAAGAGTTTCTACCGGGAGACAGTCCAGAAACGCCAGAAATATGTTTACATTTCGGAGGCGGTCTCGGACATCTACAAGACTTCATATGCCGAAGACATCTGGCGTGACAACGTTTCGATCGACAAGAGCCGCGTGCTGCTGAGCCAGAAGCCCAGCGACACCCTGACGATGAAGGTACTCGGAGGCCCGACCCAGTGCATTGTCGCAGATGTGGTGAAATCCCCGCGCATCCTCCTGGACAAATATGAGATCAGCCACTATGAGCTTTCAATGGACTCCCCCACCACCATAGACGGGAGGCTCCAGTTCGTAGTGGACCTGACCCCGAGGGAAATCACTCCATATGCCCTTTACTACGGGAAGATCTACATCGACCAGCAGTCCCTGGCCTTCACCCGTTTCGAACTGCACACTGACATGTCCGACGAGGTAAAGGCGACCCAGGCGATGCTAGTGCGTAAACCGGCAGGTCTGAAATTCAAGCCGCGGGAGCTCACCCTGACCATCGACTACAAGACTGAGGGAGACATCACCAGGATGAGCTATGTCAGGACGGTTTTCCGCTTCAACTGCGACTGGCGCAAGCGGCTCATCAGGACCAGTTTCACCGCCGTAAACGAGATGGTGGTGACTGAAAGGATGGACAAGGCTGTCAAGATTCCCCATTCCGAATCATTCCGGCAGCAGAAAGCCCTTGCTGACGTTACCGGCATGTATTTTGACCCCGATTTCTGGGAA
>CADCQP010000265.1 GCA_902803535.1 uncultured Bacteroidia bacterium
CTGCTGCGCGTACACGACTGCCGGCAAAAGCGCTACGACCAGCAGCAAAAAATATTTCCTGAACATAAGCACGAACGTTAAAACATTGACTTATAAAGCACTTCCCTGCCTGCGTCGGAAGTCAGGCTGACCTTCATCTTCTGGGTCGAATTAAGCTCCAGGTCAGTATTGAAACTGATTATGGTCACTCCGGGATTCGGGGAATCATAGCTATAAATGGGAACAGCAGGATGTATGTTCCAGCGGATGGCGGTCGGACAGTCCACCTTCATGTACATCTTCTTCCCATCCTTCTCCAAAAGAAGCATATGCTCATCCACCTGAGACACTGATGCTTCCGTAACCAGAGTCCATGTGAGCATGGTGAATCGGCCCGTTGACTTTACCTGGTCCTCGATGACTGCGTCGCGCTTGCCGACCAGCGACACGGCCCGCTTCACCTGGGCGACCTGGTCGTCATACACGCTAGTAAGGTCGATGACCACGCTAGACTGACCATCTCCTTCCACGAAATCCTCAATCTGCGCATTACCTTTCACAAGCTGGAGTGACTTATTGAACGTAAGGGTGTTATGGGCAAAATTGTTATAGCGGAAGACATCCCAGCGTTGGGCGTCCTGCCCCCTTCCCCACAAGCCGGCCACTCCCGCTACCTCCAGCTTGTTGTAATCCTCAATGCCCATGTCTATCGCCCACATCACTCCATCCGACTCATAAACAAAGCTTCCGGAATCCATATGGGCATGGCTGCTGGAAGCGGACCCTCCCTTCACGGCTATGAAAGAAGCCCCGGAATCCGTCCACGAAGAGCGCATGATGCACACGGGAGTCTCCCCGTCAGCCTTGAAATTCAATGATTTTGGTACAGAAGGATTTGAAATTGAAGCGGTTGCTCCCCAGATCAAAGTAACCGGGGCAAACAGTTTCCCGGTGCTGGCCTGGCGCTTCAGATTGGTGTCAAACTCCGTGTAGATGATCGGATACTCCTTCCCTCCACGCTCAACCTTCCTGAAATCCCAATCATAGAGGGAAGCCTGCTGGTAGAGGATGGAATCATCCTTCGTCTTGTCATAGAACCAGAACAAGGCCGGTTTGAAAGTGCCTTTCCTGACACAGTCCGAGAAGGCAAAATTCTGAAGGGAGGGAGAGACCATGTTCAGGACATATTCGCCGGTTTTCAGGAAGCCGGGCTGCCCGCTGAGGCCGAAGTCGGTCTTGAACACCTTCTCGAGCTCGCTGATGAACAGGACATTGAAGGTGGTTCCGTATTCCCAGTATCCGGCGCCCTCTGGATATGCCCCGTCAGGAGCATATACGCCCATCGATGGCTGGATGGTCTCGACGGCCCGGTTGACAATCATCCGCGAGAAAGCAGGATCTTCCTCCCAGATGGCCAGAGCGCCATATGACATGCCTGCGTTGCAGACCTGGTTCCAGTTATTCATGGCCTTAAGGAAGCCATTGTACTTCCTGTCGCAGGAAAGGTCGAGGCCCTTTTCGCGTATCGCCTTGGCTATCACCGCCCTTGACCGGGGGGAAAGTACGCCGTAAAGCCAGTCGTACCCTATGCCAAGTGCCATCGTCATCTCGGAGGTGTCAAGGAAATGCGAGGGATTCCAGTCCTCGAAAGAAGCCGCCTTGAGCATCTCCGCTTCAGCACGTATGGCATATTTCCTGTCTCCAGTCATGCGGTAAGCATATGACAGATACAGAATGCGCTTGAGGTTGTCATGGCATATCGGAAGCAGGCGCCGGCCCGTGACTATCCTTTCATTGACCGGCTCATCGAGCATGACGTCTGCCGTGTTGATGATGGTCTGGTGAAAATGCATCCAGAACGGATCCTTGGCTATGTTCTTCTTCAAAGCCTTCTCTTCGCCTTTGAGAAGCAGGATACGTGGATGGGACGGGATGACAGCCTGCTCCTTCACGTATTCAGTCTGGGCATGCATGGCCACCAGGGAGAACAAGGATACCAGCGCAACTGCAAAGAATCTTTTCATTTCAGTGTTATTAATGGGTGTCAATCATCGGTGCGCGGCGACGAGGCCGAAGCCGCGGAGACAGGCGGCGGGACGGGCGTAAACGGAGAGCTTCCATATGCCGCTTTCCTCCGGAAGGTAATCCTGGAGATATGGGAGTTTGAGGCCGCGGGAAAAATAAGATGAATCCACGAGCTGGACGCCCGAGGTAAAGAAGACCAGCTCGGATTCGGATACCGTCCCCCCGGGAGAGACGAAGGAGACAGAAACGGGAAGGGAGTCAGGGAGGTGAGCTCCATCCAGGCGTGTGTAAAGAGTCAAGTCATATGTACGGGTGGTGTCCGTCATGTCCACCTCGAAATCATAGCGGCCGAAAACCGAATCCTCCGCCAGGATGAACTTCTCCCGCGAAGGCGGCTCCTTGCATGAGGCAACGGAAAAAGCCACAGCAAGGACGGCAACGCATATGGACTTAAGACGCATCTCCTCCGGATTGTACTTTCTGCTGTTTCTTCTTGTCGCGCCAGGCACGTCCCCTGTTCTTGGACTTGCGCTTCTTGGGCGTATCGAAGCGGGTGATGCTGTCATCCCCGACAGCCGTCACGAACTCAGGCATGGCGACCTCGACACCGCCCTTGAGCGATGCGGCCTTCCTGCCTGCGCGGTTCATCGAAATAATCTCCTTGACCTCCTCGGCCGGAAGAGGATAAATCTCAGTCAATGAATTCTTTTCATATGAAAAGTACATCTTCTCGGCCAGGATGTCAGTCTTCACCAGCCATGCGGGCCCGTCCTCGAACTCCAGCGGTTCAACCACCTTCGGGATCCTGGACTGGGCATCGAGATACGCAGCCACCTCGTAATTGAGGCAGCACTTCAGTTTGCCGCACTGGCCCGCGAGCTTCTGGGGATTGAGGGACAGGTCCTGGCAGCGGGCTGCAGAAGTAGTGATAGACTGGAAATTGGTAATGAAATTGGCGCAGCAGAGCTCACGGCCGCAGACCCCGATTCCGCCGATCAGGCCGGCTTCCTGCCTGGCTCCGATCTGCTTCATCTCTATCTTGATACGGAACTCCTCGGCAAAGACCTTGATAAGCTGGCGGAAATCCACGCGCCCGTCAGCGATGTAATAGAAGATGGCCTTGGTGCCGTCCCCCTGGAACTCCACGTTGCCGATCTTCATTTCAAGCCCCATGTCGGCAGCTATCCTGCGGGCCTCGATCATGGTCTCGTGCTCACGGGCAATGGCCTCCTGCCACTTCTCAATGTCAAAGGAACGGGCCTTGCGGTAGATCCTCCTCAGCTGGGAAGTGTCGCCTGAAAAGCCTTTGGCCTGCATCTGCCTGCCCACCATCGGGCCCTCAAGGGTAACGATACCGAGGTCATGGCCGGAAGCGGCCTCAACCACCACCAGGTCACCGGTGTGGATGGTCTGCGAAGAAGCATTGATGTAGAATCCCTTCCTGGTGTCCTTGAAGCGGACCTCGAAAAGGTCCTTGAACTCGTCCTGGGTAATGTTCCCGAGCCAATTGTAATCCTTGAGCTTGCAACAGCCCTGCCTGTAGCTGCATTTGAACTCTCCGGAGTTCATGTCCCTGGACACGGTGCATCCGCGTTCGCAGTCGAATTGTATATTCTCGTTCTCGTTTACGTCCATTTTCTATATCATATTGTAAAGCCTGCCCACCAGGTCGCAGAACAGGATCTTCTGGTTGACATTGCGTTCAACCAGGGAGTAGCTCCTGTCGAAAAGGGGCATGGCCGCATGTGGAAAACTCTTCTTGAATGAGCCCGCAAGCATGGTGAAATAATCCTCATCGGACTCGTACTGTCCTGCCAGGGAATCCATCCCCTGCTGGATCAGGAATATCCTCCTGAGACAGTCACAGGAGAACCTGCAGAAAGCCTTCTGCCTGTCACGGGATTCCAGGGCCGCCAGCGCCTCACCGGCGTCCAGGCAGGCATCAAGGTCATGGGACAGGAGCGCTGTGCACAGCTGCCTGAACAAGTCCAGGTTCGCCTGGTAGTCCGCCCTGTCCAGGATGCCGTACCGCGGCATTATCCTTATCCTGAGGCAACGCGAGACGATCGTCTGGATGACCCCGTCAGGATTCTGGGTGATCAGGATGAACACCGTCATCGAAGGCGGTTCCTCTATGATCTTGAGGAGACGGTTGGCAGCGGAAGCGTTCATCTTCTCCGGAAGCCATATGACTACGGCCTTCCACCCGCCTTCGACAGAGGAGAGCATAAGCTTGTCGAGGATGTACCTGGCGCTTCCTGACGCAATGGTTCCCGATTTGCCGGCGATGCCTATGGCATCATAAAGGTCGCTTTCAAGGAAATCGGGCTTGGAAATGGCAAGCTCACGGAACCACTCCATGAACCTGTCCGGATTGAGCTCGTCGATCTTGCCGGTGACCTTCGTCCCTGAATTCAGCGGGAACACGTAGTGGACATCGGGATGGATCATCTTGGACACCCTGTTCAGTTCCGCCTCGTTTTCATATGCATGACTGAAAAGATAGCCGAGGAAGGCCTGGGCCATGGCGAAGGCCCCGCTCCCCTCGTCTTCGTGGAACATGAGGGCATGCGGGATACGTCCGCTGTCCACCATCGCGCTCAGCGTGCGCTTGACTTCATCGTTGCCCTTTATGTCCGAAAAACGCATATGCAATCTGTGTCAAACCTTCCTTTCTGAAACATAATCCGCCACGGCTTCAAGCCTCATGCGGGCGTCACCTTCCGGGAAGACCGCCAGGGCGGCCTTGGCCTCTTCGAGCAGGCATTCCATCCGCTTTACAGAATAATCGATCCCCCCATGGTTGAAGACGAAATCCCTGATCTCATCCACATGGGAAGGATTCACGGGGATCTGAGCCATCTTGCGGCGGATTTCCGCCTCTTCCGACGGGCCGGAAGCAGCCATGGCCCCGATGAGCGGGAGTGTGATCTTCTGCTCCAGCAGGTCCGTGCCGACCGGTTTCCCGATCTCCGCACCTGCGGAATAATCGAATATGTCGTCCTTTATCTGGAAGGCCAGTCCAAGGTTCCGGGCATATGTGCCGGCCGCGGAAACCAGTTCCTCCGGCGCATTAACGGACTTTGCCCCGGCGACTGCCGACAGTTCGAAGAGGGACGCGGTCTTGTAGTAGATGATCCTCATGTAATCATCTTCTTCCGTGTCCCCGCTGGCGGCTTTCTGCAACTGGAGCATCTCTCCCTCGGCAAGGTCGGACAGGGTCTTGGCGAAAAGGCGGATCATCCCGGTCCCCTGAGGGGAATCCAGGATCCTGTCCATGGCCTTCACCAGCCAGAAATCCCCGAGAAGCACGGAAGCGGAACTGCCGATGAGAGA
>CADCQP010000266.1 GCA_902803535.1 uncultured Bacteroidia bacterium
GACACTCCCAGCGCAGGGCCGAAAAGGGTCGTCAGGCCCGCATATGCAAGGCCTTCCCGGTTGTGGAACGCCTTCGCGAGGTCGCCCATGCGGCCGGCGGCCCACATCAGCAGAAGGAATCCGGCCCCGCCTACTATGGCCCTTATCATGGTAGAGGCAAACGGCATCATCGTCTCCATCATCCCAGGCACATCGGTTGGAAGGGCCTGCGAGTAATGCTGCATCCCTATCTTGCTGAGTACCAGGCCTACACCCTGCCCGACTCCGGCTCCGATCCCCAGGAGGATCCCTTTAAGGGGAAGGGAAAACCTGACGGCGTGACCCTGTCCCCGGCTGAGGATGGAAATAGCTATACCACTGAGGGTTACCGCCATCGCAAGAGCTGTCTTCCAGGTCATGGACTCCCCTAGCATCACCCAGCCGGCGACAGCGGCGGAAGGAGGCGCAAGGGTCATGAACAGCTGTCCGAAACGGGCCCCTATCACCAGGTAGGAATTGAACAGGCACCAGTCCCCGAAAAGATATCCGACCAGGGCCGACAGCGCAAGCCAGAACCAGGTTTTCCCGTCCGCATACAATGGATAGGGATGGCCGATGGTAAACCAAAGCAGGATGCCCAGGAAAACGGAAGCCAGGCACAGGCGGATGACATTGACAGTCATCGAACCGATGCGATGGCTGGCCTCATCCGCGCACAAGGCGGTCACAGTCCAGAAAACTGCGACGACCAGGGATATTATTTCTCCTAGATGCGCCATATGGACACCTTGCCCGGGGCTGCGGTGAACCACGCCGCATGCTCCTCACTGGAGACCTTCACGGTGGAAGTGCCGGTACTGGTCTTGACTGCATATGTCCCGTACTCGAGGTCCGTGACAAGGACCTTGTACAGGGAGGCACCCTCCGGAAGTACGAAAGCGGCCCGGGTAACCAGCCCTCCGTCGAGGCTGAAAGTAACAGCCCTGCCGGCCACGAGGGCACCAGCCAGGGCGGCCGCGCCTGACTTCCCTTCACCTGACCCCTTGAAGTACCTTGCCGCGGGGAGCTTCCCGTCGCCGGGCTCCGCGATCTGGATGACATTGAGGAATGCATCTTCAGCCGCTGGCTTCACGGGAGACAGCTCGACCCTCCAGCTTCCGCATTCCCCGGCATCGTCAGGCGCCTTCTGCCTGTCAGCATAATTCACCCCGAACACTTCATATTCGTGCCCTTCCCCTCCGACCTTGGAAAGGCGGAGATTATCCGCGGCGGGCAGGAGCACATCGCACTGGAGGCGGCCGCTGTCCCCGTTCCCGGTCCGCCTGACGGTAAATGAATTCCCCTCGGCCTGAGGTTCTTCAATGCTGTGGAGCAGCCAGTACTTCTTGAAAGCGGGATTCGAGGAAACCACCCTGTCGAAAACCACCAGAGCGGCCGGGACCTCCTTGTCATGCAGGTTCAGGAACACGAAGGAGCGCTTCACCTCCTTCACCTTGGAAGAATATGCCTTTGTAATGTCTCCCTTCAGGATGGTGTAGTCCGGAACCTTCGGATCCGGTCCGAAACCGTGTGAAAGCACCTGCCCCACCGCAAACTCCTCACTCAGGAGCTCTTCATATGTCCGGCAGGTCCTCCACTTCTCCCCGGGCAGCCTCTGCCCGCCGTCGTTGGCCGCGAATTCGGTCTTGTCCTCGCCGCCGTAATTCCAGATCGGGAAGACCTCGTCCGGATCGTAGACCAGAAGAGAATTGTGGGCTATGGTGCGCTTAGTGTAATTCTTGTTGTTCTGGCTGTTGTATCCTCCCTTGAGTCCCTGGTAGAAGCCGGAATCTATTGCCAGGGGGCCTTTATAGTAGATCTGGAAGGCCCCTCCGTCGGCGTGCTGGTGATTCCCCGGGAACTTTTCATTCACCTTCATCTCGGCGATCACGCTGTTTTCATCCCATCCCGTCCGGGCTATCATCCACCCGTAGGGAGTGCCGCTGTACATCGTCAGCGGCAGGTCGTCCGGAGCCTTTCCCTTCAGGGAGAAATCTCTCCAGAGCAGCTCGAAGATCAGGCAATGGGGCTCCATCACCGGATTCCTCTCGTACTGTGCAGCCAGGTAGGGGTCATGGAAATAGCTGGAAGCCAGCATCATCGGATTGGGGTATGTGTTCGGCGAACGCCTGTTATGATTCACGTCTCCCGCCGGAAGCACCAGTCCGTCAGGCCTGAGGCGGTAAATGAGATCGTACATCATCAGCCTCATGTCATCGCCGTAGATCGGTCCCGCCCCCATCCTGTCAAGGATCCACAGAGAGAGGAAATCATTGGTCAGGCGCACATTGGCATAGCTTGTACCCTGATGGTAGTTGTGCCCGGCGTAGAAATACCGCCTGACGGGAACGTAGTCCCCGTAGATCATCTTAGCCGCATGATTGTACATGTCGGGATACTCATCGTACACCGCTATCCCGGCGGAAAGCATGTCCCTGAGCACCATCCATTCACACAGATGCCCCGCCACTGTCTCATTGCCCCTTGGCGGATAGCCGCACTCCATGCGTCCCGCTATCCTTATGAACTCTTTCACATATGCCTCCCTCTCCGCGGCGGTGAACTCCGGATAGCACCAGTCATATACGATTGCCCCGACCATGAGCATGACTCCGCTTGCGCGCGAGAGGTCCTGCTTCGTCCCGAATTCGCATTTGCGGAGCGAGTCGAGAAGGGATGTGATTGCCGAACGCGCCTCTTTCCGGTTGCCGGTCAGGAGATAGTCCAAAGCCTGGAGCTGGACCTTGCTGGTCAGCCCGCGCATCTTGAAATAATACCGGAAGCCGTGGTCGGTCTCTGCCGCCTCTTCCTCGGGAGTCCTGTCGACGGAAAGAGCTGTCAGCCTGGCTATTATCTTCTTACCCTCCGGGGTCTCCACCCTGGCTCTCAGGTCATCGATCCCGCCCGGGCGGATGTAAAGCCGCGGATGCTCCATCGGCGGCATGGGAATCGCCACTCCTTCGTGCCATGTCCACACCGCTTCAGAAACCTTCCTCTGCTGAGCGCACAAGGCATATGTCACAAACAGCAGCATAGCCGCCGCAAAGATCCGGATAGTCCTCATAGTCTGGTCCTCTTTTTTCACAAATGTAAAAAGAAACAATCATTGTGAAAAGTAAAAAACCTATCTATTCTTATGGATTTTCCAAATGCTTTGGAAAGAAGTTGGATTATAGGTCATCACTTCGATTCAGCGGTGTGTTTTGTGGA
>CADCQP010000267.1 GCA_902803535.1 uncultured Bacteroidia bacterium
GAAAGCGCTTCAGGCGACGATCGACAAGATTGAGAAAGATTACGGGAAAGGTACAATCATGAAGCTGGGAGATCAGCCACAATGGGACGTACAGGTAATTCCAAGCGGGTCGATAGCGCTCGACCACGCACTGGGCATCGGAGGCTATCCGCGCGGCAGGGTCATCGAAATCTACGGCCCTGAATCCAGCGGAAAGACCACATTGGCTATCCATGCCATCGCTCAGGCCCAGAAGGCCGGAGGCATCGCAGCGATGATTGATGCCGAGCACGCATTTGACAGGACTTATGCAGAAAATCTCGGGGTAAACCTGGAGACACTCCTGGTTTCACAGCCTGACAACGGAGAGCAGGCCCTCGAGATTGCCGACAACCTTATCCGTTCAGGAGCGGTCGATATCGTAGTCATCGATTCAGTGGCCGCGCTGACTCCGAAGGCGGAGATTGAAGGAGAGATGGGAGACAACAAGGTCGGCCTCCAGGCCAGGCTCATGAGCCAGGCGCTCAGGAAACTCACCGCAAACATCAGCAAGACAAACACTTGCTGCATCTTCATCAACCAGCTCCGCGAGAAGATCGGGATCATGTTCGGCAATCCTGAGACCACTACAGGAGGAAACGCCCTCAAGTTCTACGCATCAGTGCGTATCGACGTGCGCCGCACCACCCAGATCAAGGACGGCGAAGACGCACTCGGAAGCCGCACAAGGGTAAAGGTCGTCAAGAACAAGATGGCTCCCCCGTTCAAGAAGGCAGAATTCGACATAGTTTACGGAAAGGGCATATCCCGTACCGGAGAGATCATCGACCTGGGTGTTGAATTCGGCATAATCAACAAGAGCGGTTCCTGGTTCAGCTACAATGACCAGAAACTCGCCCAGGGACGCGAGGCTACCAAGCAGCTGATAGAGGACAATGCCGAACTGGCAGCCGAAATCGAGGCCAAGATCCGCGAAGCCCTCAAGAACGTAAAAGACTGATCAGTCTTCACTGAACCGGTTTCCCCCGGTATTGCCATATAGCGACATTTTCCCGTATAGGGGCGGCTTTAGCCGCAGGAGCTAGATGGTAATACCGGGGGAAACTGGCAGAGAAAAGGCCTTAATGCTAGAACTTCCTGAAGCCCACTGCCTTGCGGGCAGCTTCAAGAGTCTTTGAAGCATTTGCACGGGCCCTCTCGCAACCTGATTTCACGACCTTTGCAAGATAATCGTTATCCTTGCTGATCTCGATTATGCGCTCCCTGATGGGGAGGGTCACCTTGCATATGTCGGCAGCGAGCTGCTTCTTGAGATCGCCGTAACGGATGCTGCAGTCATTCCACTTCTCGTCGAAGTACTCCACGGTGTCAGGGGTAGAGACCAGCTTGAGCAGGGTGAAAAGATTCTCTATCACAACCGGTTTCGGGGAATTCGGAACGGTCGGGCCGGAATCGGTAACCGCCCTCATGACCTTCTTGGTGATCGTCTTCTCGTCATCGGCGAGATAGATTCCGTTCCCTTCGCTCTTGCCCATCTTGCCGTTGCCGTCGAGCCCCGGGACCTTGAGGGAACCTCCGCCGAAATCCATCGCATGCGGTTCGGGGAAGACTTCCACCCCATAGAAATTGTTGAACCTCTTGGCAAACACCCGGGACATTTCCAGATGCTGGTCCTGGTCCTTCCCTACCGGCACCCAGTTGGCCCTCTGGATCAGGATGTCAGATGCCATCAGGACCGGGTAGGTCAACAGGCCGGCGTTCACGTTTTCAGGATTGTGGCGGACCTTGTCCTTGAATGCAGCGGTACGCTCGAGTTCACCCTTGTAGGCAAGCATGTTCAGCAGCACGTAAAGTTCACTCACCTCGGGGACATCGCTCTGGATGTACAGGGCGGATTTCTCGGGATCCAGTCCGGCTGCAAGGTATTCAGCCAGGATGTTCTTCACATTCGCATGGAAGTCATCCGGATGAGGATGGGTCGTAAGGGAATGGAGGTCTGCTATGAAGTAGTAACACTCATACTTGTCCTGTATGCGCACGAAGTTGCGAAGCGCTCCGTAATAATTTCCAAGATGCAACTGGCCCGTGGGCCTGATTCCGCTAAGTACTATTTCCATATGTGTCAATTCTTTACTTCTCTTCCTGAGCTATGGCCTCATTGAAACACTCCCGGCACAGAGGTTCATATTTGTCCTTCTCGCCAAGTTCGACCAGCCTGTGGCTGGCGGTCAGGCGGTGGGAGAACGTGGCGAGGCGCCCGCATTTAACGCATATGGCATGAACCTTTGTCACGTCTTCCGCGATTGCGAGAACGGCTGGCATGGGGCCGAAAGGCTTTCCGAGATAGTCCATGTCCAGTCCGGCGACTATCACCCTCTTTCCCCTGTCGGCAAGCGTCCTGGCGACGTCCGCGAGGTCCTTCCCGAAGAACTGGGCCTCGTCTATGCCGATCACCTGGACGTCGGACGGCACCGAAAGCATCTCGGAAGCATCCGCAACCGGAGTGCAGGAAACGCTGTGCAGATCATGTGAAACCACATCCTTGTCAGAATAGCGGGTGTCGATCCGTGGCTTGAAGATCATGATCTTCTGATTAGCGAACTGGGCCCTTTTCAAGCGGCGTATGAGCTCTTCGGTCTTGCCCGAAAACATGGACCCGCAAATCACTTCCACCAATCCTGTTTTTTTTGTGTTTTCTGCGAACATTTCCTTATTTTTGTTGAAGTCAAACGCAAATATAGTCATAATTGAACATATGGAGAACAAC
>CADCQP010000268.1 GCA_902803535.1 uncultured Bacteroidia bacterium
CTTGATGTTCGGGGCGATGTTCCCGTGCATTCCTATCATTCCCTGATAGAGACTGAAGTCGTCCGGGAGGGCGCTGAGCCCGAGCATCGTGGATCCGGCAGGGATGTCTCCCTTTATGAGGAAGGCCTTGAGCTCTTTCTCGGCATGGCTGATCAGGATTCCCTGGCCGAAGACCACGAAAGGCTTCTTGGCGCTGTCCAGGAGTTCCACGGCCTCCCTGACTGCCTTGGGGGAAGGCTTGGGATCAGGGATGTAGCTCCTGATGAAGTTGCACTTCTTGTAACTGAAGTCAACCTTGCCCACCTGCGCATCCTTGGTAAAGTCCAGGACAACCGGCCCGGGACGCCCGGTCCTTGAGATGTAGAAAGCCCTGGACACTGCCCATGCAATGTCTTCGGGTCTCTTTATCTGATAGTTCCACTTGGTGATGAGCCCGGTAAGGCCTGTCACGTCTGCCTCCTGGAAGGCGTCAGTTCCCAGGGCGGATGTCGGGACCTGGCCGGTGATGACCACGACCGGCGTGGAGTCGGTCATGGCATCGGCCACCCCGGTGATGACGTTGGTGGCACCAGGTCCCGAAGTAACAATGACAACGCCCGGGGCTCCTTTCACCCTGGCATATCCCTGGGCTGCATGGATCGCGCCCTGCTCATGCCTCACCAGGATGTGCCTGATGCGGTCCTGGAATTTGATGAGGCTGTCATAGACAGGCATTATCTGCCCGCCAGGATAGCCGAAGACAGTGTCTGCACCTTCTTCCAGCAATGAGAGCCAAAGCGCCTCTGATCCGGTAATAGTTTTATCCATATGTCAAGTCTGTTGTTATTCTATGATCCTGACTGCACCCTTGTCCGCCGAGCTGACCATGGAGGCATATGCCTTGAGGCTCTTTGAGACCTTCCTGTCGCGGTGCGGCGGTGTGAAAGCGGCCGGCCCCCTTTCCATCTCTTTCTTCCTCCTGGCCTCGAGAGTACCGGCGTCCAGACGCACGTTTATCGAGCGCTCCGGGATGTCGATGTCAATGATGTCCCCGTCTTCGACGAGTCCGATCTCTCCTCCGGCAGCGGCTTCAGGTGAAATGTGACCTATGCTCAGGCCCGAGGTGCCTCCGCTGAACCTGCCGTCGGTTATCAGGGCGCAGGCTTTCCCCAGGTGCATGGATTTGATGTAGGATGTCGGGTAAAGCATTTCCTGCATTCCCGGACCTCCCTTGGGGCCTTCGTAGTTGATGACCACCACATCTCCTGCCTCTACCTTCCCGCCCAGGATGCCGTCGCATGCACTTTCCTGGGAGTCGAACACCTTGGCTTTTCCGGAGAATTTCAGGATGGACTCGTCCACGCCGGCAGTCTTGATCACGCAGCCGTCACGGGCGATGTTCCCCTTCAGGACCGCGAGCCCTCCGTCTTTGGAATATGCGTGTTGCAGGTCTCTGATGCAGCCTTCGCTGCGGTCGGTGTCGAATGTGTCGTAGTAATTCTCCTGCGATCCCATCCGGACGCTGAACCTGTCCGCAGGGGCGCTCTTGTAGATCCTGGCTGCTTCGGGAGTGAGGTTCGGGGAGTCTATGCTGTAAGCGTCTATCGCTTCGCCGAGTGTGAGGCCGTCGACCCTCTTCACCGAAGTGTCCACAAGTCCTCCCTTCGCAAGGGAATCCATGATTGCCATCACTCCGCCGGCCCTGTTCACGTCCTGTATGTGATACTTCTGGGTGTTGGGAGCCACCTTGCACACGCAGGGAACTTTCCTTGAAAGGGAGTCGATGTCATCGAGGGTGAAATCCGCCCCGGCTTCGTTTGCCACCGCGAGCAGGTGGAGGACAGTGTTGGTGGATCCTCCCATCGCAATGTCCAGGGACATGGCGTTGAGGAAGGCTTCCCGTGAAGCTATGTTTCTCGGCAGGACGCTTTCGTCTCCGTCGCGGTAGTACTTCCACGCATTTTCGACTATCAGCCTGGCCGCTTTCCTGAAGAGTTCCGTGCGGTTCACATGTGTCGCAAGCACGGTGCCGTTGCCGGGAAGGGAAAGCCCGATAGCTTCAGTAAGGCAGTTCATCGAGTTCGCCGTGAACATCCCGGAGCAGCATCCGCATCCCGGGCATGCCCGGTTCTCGATTTCCTCCACCTCGGCATCTCCGAGGCTGGGATCGGCGGACTTGACCATGGCATCGATCAGGTCGAGTCTCTCAGCTCCCCTGACACCGGCCTCCATGGGCCCTCCGGAGACAAAGACAGCCGGGATGTTCAGCCGCATCGCAGCCATGAGCATCCCGGGAGTGATCTTGTCGCAATTGCTTATGCACACCATCGCGTCGGCCTTGTGGGCATTAACCATATATTCGACGCTGTCCGCTATTATTTCCCGTGAAGGGAGCGAGTACAGCATGCCGTCATGCCCCATGGCGATGCCGTCATCGACCGCTATGGTGTTGAACTCAGCGGCATAGCATCCGCATTTCTCGATTTCCTGCCTGACGATCTGGCCTATCTCATGAAGGTGGGTGTGCCCGGGGACGAACTGGGTAAACGAATTTACCACCGCGATAACCGGTTTCCCGAACTGCTCTTTCTTCATACCGGTAGCCACCCATAGCGCCCTTGCCCCAGCCATCCTGCGGCCGTCGAGTGTAACCGAACTCCTTAAAAGATGCTTCATAGCTCTGCCTTTTTGTTTAAAAGCCCTCCCCAGTGTCTTACTGAGAAGGGCTTCAAGATCAACTTTGAACTTTTCTATCTACGCCTTCTCAGTCCATGTTCGCAAGGACAAGGACTACAAGGTCTACAAGGATAATAGAAGAAACGTTCATCTCCACTTACAAGTTATAAGCTACCACAAATATAATCAGCAAAAATTAAAAAGCAAGGAAAATTTTAAATAATTTAATCTGTATCAGAATCTTCCAGCACCGGAAACTTCTTCCTGAATGCCTCAAGTAAAACGATATCGGCTTCTGCAACGACAGTGTCGACCTCGTTTTCCTTACATTCTGAAAGTATTTTGCCATATGGATCTATCAAAACGGAATGTCCGCAATATACGTTGAAGGGATCATTCCCGACCCTGTTTACAGCCGCGACATAGCACTGGTTCTCTATGGCCCTCGCTTTCAGGAGTGCGTCCCACGCCCCGATCCTGGCCTGTGGCCAACTGGCCACGTACAGGACCATGTCATATCTTTCCCCACCCTTGCGGTTCCGGCTGAAGACCGGGAACCTGAGGTCATAGCAGACCTGGAGCAGGATACGCATCCCGCAATGTTCGACGGTCACCCGCTTTTCCCCGGCCTTGAAGTGAAGGTGCTCACCTCCATATGTAAATAGATGGCGTTTGTCGTAATATGCGATGGTCCCGTCAGGTTTCACGAAGTAGAAACGGTTGCGGTAGGCGCCGCTCTTTCCTTCGCGCACCGCGATGCTTCCGGCGATTGCACACCTAAGTTCGGCGGAAAGACCCTTCATCATGGCGAGGCTCTCGCCGTCGTCGCTCTCGGCTACTCCTTCCGGCTCAGTTACAAAACCCGTGGAAAACATCTCCGGCAGGACTACGAGGTCTGCACCTGATGCCTTGCGGATAAGGGCTTCCGCCTTTTCCCTGTTCTCTGATGGATTCTCCCACACCGGATCCATCTGGATCAATGACACTTTCATAGGCTGAATGTTGATAAACAAAGTTAATAAAAGTTTGCCAACATGCACCCGGATTTGAAAAATACGATGAAACAATTAGATTTGCAGTTTATTAAAGTAACCGTCACCTAAAACGAGATGATTAAACCAAGAGCGATTTTGCTTCTGCACTGTCCTGACAGGCAGGGTATCATTACGGATGTTACAGGATTCATCACCCACAACCACGGTAATATCGTTGACCTTGACCAGCATGTCGACAGGATCGATGAGCGTCTTTTCATGCGCATCGAATGGGACCTGGACGGATTCTCCATCCCGAGGGAGCATATCAACGAGGCTGTCGACCAGCAGCTTGGAATACGTTATGACATGCATTCCCGAGTTTATTTCAGTGATGAGAAGCCCAGGATGGCGATTTTCGTGAGCAAGATGAGCCATTGCCTGTACGACCTGCTGGCGCGTTACCGGGCCGGCGAATGGGAGGTGGAGATTCCCTGCATAGTCAGCAACCATGAGGACCTGAGATATGTCGCGGAGCAATTCGGTATCCCCTATCACGTCTGGAGCATCTCACCGGACAAGTCAAACCGCGCAGAGGTTGAAAATGCCGAAATGGAGCTCCTGCGGAGCAACAGGGTGAATTTCGTAGTCCTAGCGCGCTACATGCAGCTCATAAGCGATGAGATGATTTCCTGCTATCCGCATAACATCATCAACATCCACCACTCCTTCCTGCCGGCCTTCAAGGGTGCAAGACCGTACCATCAGGCATTTGACAGAGGTGTCAAGATCATAGGCGCGACAAGCCATTATGTCACCCGGGACCTGGATGCCGGTCCGATAATCGAGCAGGATGTCGTGAGGATTTCCCACAAAGACACGCCCGACAGCCTGGTGCGCAAAGGCCGGGACCTCGAGAAGATCGTGCTCAGCAGGGCCGTCACGAAGCACATCGAGCGGAAAATCCTGACATATAAGAACCGTACTATAGTATTCGGATAGGAGAAATTCGTAACTTTGCAAAGACTGTAAATTCATTTGTCTCCATGGCTTCAAAGGACGGGAAAATACTGGTGGTGGATGATAACCTGGGCATCCGCAGGGCGCTGGAAATCCTGCTGCCCCTTCATTTCACTGATGTAAAGACAATCCCGTCGCCGGCAACCCTGGTGAACTCGCTGGAGCAGTTCCGTCCGGACGTAGTGCTGCTGGACATGAACTTCAACACTTCTATCAATACCGGAAACGAAGGCCTCTACTGGGCCGGAGAAATCAAGAAGATGGCTCCGGAGGTGGAGGTCGTGCTTTTCACGGCATATGCCGATATCCAGCTGGCTGTGGAAGGGATGAAGCGCGGAGCCTTTGACTTCATCGTGAAGCCCTGGGACAACGACAAACTGGCGGCTACGCTGACGGCAGCCCGGGACAAGGCCCGGAAAGCTCTGGGAAGATCCTTCGCTGGCGCTCAGGATGACGACTCTGTCATTCTGAACGGAGCGCAGCAAAGCGATGATTCCATGTTCTGGGGCACCTCAAAGCCCATGTCGGTTATAAAGAAGACTGTCCAGAAGATTGCCCCCACCGATGCCACGGTACTCATCACCGGCGAGAACGGAACCGGAAAAGATGTGCTGGCGCGGGAGATCCACGCCCACAGTCTCAGGGCAGAAAAGCCGATGGTGGCGGTGGATGCAGGGGCAATCACGGAAACGCTCTTCGAGAGTGAACTTTTCGGCCATGTAAAAGGCGCCTTTACAGATGCCAATACTGACCATGTGGGCAAGTTTGAGCAGGCCGACGGCGGGACACTGTTCCTGGATGAGATCGGCAATATCCCGCTGCACCTTCAGGCAAAACTGCTGCGGGTGATACAGAACAGAAGCGTCGTCCGGGTTGGAGGCTCGAAGGACATTCCGGTGAATATCCGCCTCATCTGCGCTACCAATATGGATCTGGAGCAGCTGGTCAGGGAAGGCCGTTTCCGCGAGGATCTGTACTACCGCATCAACACAGTGCATATCGCCCTGCCGCCCCTTCGGGAACGCAGGGAAGACATCGTCCCGCTGGCAGGACGCTTCACAGCGCAGTTCGCTGAAAAGTATCACAGGGCTGTCACTGGGCTGGATGATTCTGCCAAGGCTATGCTGGAGGGTGGACGCTGGAGCGGGAATATCCGGGAGCTGCAGAACTGCATAGAGAAGGCCGTCATCCTGTCTGAGGGAGCTATGCTCACGGCCAAGGACATTCAGATTGAGCAGTCCAAGGCAGGTGCCCCTGCTTCCGGCATGCTCAAATCCGTCAGCGAGACAGAGGAAGAGAGGCTGGTCCGTGAAGCCGTCGAGCGGACGGGCGGGAACATTTCCGCCGCAGCGAAGGCCCTGGGAATCAGCCGGCCGACCATGTATGCCAAAATGAAGAAATACGGGCTATGACCTTTACCGTCTGGCATATCGTAGTTGTAGCTGTCATCGTTGCGATTATCGTGGCGTTGATTGCAACGCTCCGGACCAGGCACAAGGACATCAGGAAGGTAGCCTACATGATGGACGCGCTGGAGGACGGGGAGCTGAACTTCCGCTTCCAGGACAAGAACAAGTTCAACCGGACACTGAACCGCATCCGGACCATCTTTGAGAAGCAGCGGCAGGCCCATGAGCAGGATTCCTGGACAAAGCTCATACGCGTGCTCACGCATGAGATCATGAATACGGTATCGCCGATTGCATCCCTGTCCGATGCCATGGCCAAGTCCGTGGATGAGAATGGGCACAGCGAACTGGACATCAAGGCTGGCCTGGAGACCATCAGCGACTCCTCCAAGAATCTCATCGGTTTCGTTCAGACCTATCGGCAACTCTCCGGCGTGGCGAAACCGATTCGCAAGGCCCTTGACCTGCGGGAACTGATGGACAATGTAATTGCCCTGAACAGAGAATTCACGGCCGATTGCGGTGCATCCTGCGAGTATAGGCCCAAGGAGGATGATTTGATGATTTATGCCGACGAAGGGCAGATTTCCCAGATCCTTATCAATCTTATCAAAAACGCCTTGCAGGCCGGTGCCAAGCACATCGACATCACCGCGAAGATGGGCAAGGATGACGATGTGATTATTCAGGTGGCCAATGATGGCGAACCTATTCCGGTCTCTGCCCAGGAGCAGATCTTCATTCCTTTCTACACCACGAAGAAGGAGGGTTCCGGCATCGGCCTCAGCATCTCCCGCCAGATTATGCGCAACCACAACGGCACAATTGAACTTGTCCGGAGCAATGCCCAGCAGACCATATTCGAGCTGCGATTCAGATAGTCCCCACAGGAGAAAACTGTAAAGAAAGTGTAAAGGGAGTGTAAAGTTTTTACAGGCTTTACACTCCCCATTCTATCTGTAATAGACTAAAAATCAAGCAAATAACACTTTTGGCACAGGGAGTGCTTATGTTTGGCATGGTTAAACATAAGTATTGATATGAAAACCCTTTTCATCAATTGTGCTGTTATTGCCCTGGCGTCCGCAGTGAGTGTGTACGCCAGCGACCAGACTGCCATGACGCTGCAGGACTGCATGCGCTATGCCGTTTCCAATTCCACGAAGGTCCGGATCCAGCAGGCTGCCATCGGCGATGCGCAGATTGACCGGCGGGATGCTGCGCTGGCGCTGTTTACGCCACAAATCAGTGCGCAGACATATGCCTATTACAACTTCGGCCGCAGCATCGACCCGCAGACGAACACCTACTTCAACACAACCTCCTTCCATAACAACTATAATGTGAGCGCCGGTTACGACCTTTTCGACGGATTCAAGGCCGTAAACAACTACAAGATCTCCAAGACCGGGCTTCTGATTGCCGACTCCCAGGATAAGCAGGTGGAAGCCGATATCTGCCTGGCTGTGATGGAAGCCTATTACAACGTAGTGTACTACAAACGCCTCTGCGATGTGTACGAGGAGCAGGTAGCCACGGCCGAATCCGCCCTGGAAAAGGCTCAGCGTCAGGAAGAACTGGGCCAGAAAGGACATGCCGATGTGATTCAGATGGAGGCGGACCTGGCCGACCGCCAGTATGACCTCACCAACACGCACAACATGTATGAGAGCCAGAGGATGACCCTTGCAGACCTGATGTTCTGGCCGGTGGACGAGGACCTGGTCATCGACACCTCGATGCCCATCTGGCAGGTAGAGCCTGTCTCTACAAACACAGTGGTGGACTATGCCCTTGAGCATAACCCTGCAGTCCAGATTGCTTCCTGGCAGGAGTTCAACGCCAAGAGGGAGCTGAATACGGCCAAGTGGCAGACACTGCCTTCCGTGGGCCTGTATGCCGGCTGGAGCACGAGCTACTACACCTATCAAGGCTCCCAGACCGCGGCCTTCCAGGACCAGTTCAAGAACAACGGGGGCGAGTATGTGGAAGTTTCCGTTTCCATCCCTATCTTCAACCGGCTTTCCCGCCTTTCGAAGATTTCCCGAAAGCGCCATGCGCTGCAGAAGGCTACCGCCGAGTTGGATCAGAAGAAAAGGGATGTGGAGAGCGAGGTGCGCAGGGCCGTCCAGGAC